>NZ_JBFOCK010000072.1:0-54560 GCF_040907765.1 Aeromonas sp. s9 | reverse complement strand
GTCGTTTTTATCAGAGCCATCTGGCTAACGCCACGCCCTCGGCCCGATCAGGTTTTCGCTGGCAGGCTCAGGCGAGCAACCACTTCCACCTGCATCGCGCGAGGGGAAGATCCCGAGCGACGATCAGGCCTTGGCAGGCAGGCTCAGGCGAGCAACCGCTTCCACGTGCATGGAGTGCGGGAACATGTCCACCGGCTGCACCTCGTCCAGCACGAAGCCCTGCTTGACCAGCCAGGCGAGATCCCGGGCCAGGGTCTGGGGGTTGCAGGAGACATAGACCAGACGGCGCGGCGCCATGGCCACCAGGGTCTGCAATACCGCCTTGTCACAGCCCTTGCGGGGCGGATCCATCACCACCACATCGGCGCTCACCCCGTCGGCATGCAGGGCAGGCATCAGCTGCTCCGCCTTGCCCACGTGGAACTCGGTCTGCTCGATGCCGTTGAGGGCCGCATTGCGACGGGCGTCGCTGATGGCACTCTCCACCGACTCAATCCCCACCACCTTGGCGGCCTTGCCTGCCAGGAACAGGGAGATGGTGCCGATGCCGCAATAGATGTCGAACACCGTCTCGCTGCCGGTCAGCTCGCAATACTCCAGCGCCTTGGAGTAGAGCACGTCGGTCTGGCTCGGGTTGTTCTGGAAGAAGGAGAGGGGCGAGATCTCGAATTCGAGCTCGTGGATCTTGTCGCGGATCACACCGCTGCCCAGCAGCACCCGGTTCTTGTCACCCAGGATGCGGTTGGTACGCACCTCGTTGATGTTCTGCACCAGGGTGGTGACCGGCAGATCCGCCAGGGCCGCCAGCAGCTCGGCTTCGAACGGCAGCGCTTCGCCCAGGGTCACCAGCACCACCATCAGCTCGCCGCTCTTGAAGCCCTTGCGGGTCATCAGGTTGCGCACGCAACCGGTGTGGGCCACCTCGTCATAGGCCGCGATGTCGTGCTCGCGCATCCAGTTGCGTACCCGGGCATTGAGCTCCACGTGCAGCGAGTCCTGCACCGCGCAATCATCGGCGGTGATGAGGTCATGGGAGTGCTTGCGGTAGAAGCCGATCTCGGCGCCCGCCTCGCTGCCACGCACCGCGTACTGGGCCTTGTTGCGGTAGGCAAACGGCGTCTCCATGCCGAGGATGGGGTTGACCACGGCCTCACCCAGCCCGACCTGCTCCAGTGCGCTCTGCACCAGGCTCTGCTTGAGGGCAAGCTGGGCCGGATAGGCCAGCGGGCGCACCTGGCAGCCACCGCATTCGGTGTTGGGGCAAAAATCCGGCACCCTGTCGGCGGACGGCTGGGTCAACTCGACCAGCTTGCCGTGCAGGTAGTTCGGTTTGACCTCGGTCAACTCGACCAGCGCCTGCTCACCGGGCAGCAGACCCTCGACAAACAGGGGGCGATCGAACAGGCGACCCTTGCCATCCCCCTTGTCGGTCAGTTCCAGAATATCGATCTGATGTTGGTGTCCCACTAACGGCATGAGCGGCTCCGAAGGCATGAAAGAGAGGGTGACGACGGGGCAGACCCGGCGACCCCGAATAAAGGGTGGCAGAGTTTAGCGGAGATCCGCCCAAAATGCAGGCATAAAAGACCCCGCAGACACAAATAGCGACCCCGGCCACTAGCGGCCCGGTCCGGGCAGCCTGGCCAGCCCGCCCCAATAAAAAAACCGCCAGACGGGGCCGGCGGTATGACATTCATGGCAGCAGGATCAATGGCTGTAGGCTTTCTCGCCGTGGCTGGTCACGTCCAGCCCTTCGCGCTCGGCATCTTCCTTCACCCGCAGACCGATCAGCAGGTCCACCAGCTTGTAGGCCACGGCCGAGACCAGGGCGGTCCAGACCACGGTCACCCCCACGCCGATGACCTGTACCTTGACCTGGGCCAGGATGGAGTACCCCTCGGCCACCTGGTTGGTCACATAGTCCCACACCCCGGTGCCGCCCAGATCCGGGCTGGCGAACACCCCGGTCAGCACGGCACCCAGGATCCCGCACACCCCGTGCAGGCCGAACACGTCCAGGCTGTCATCGGCCCCCAGCAGACGCTTGAGACCGTGCACGCCCCACAGACCGGCCACACCGCTGAGCAGGCCGATGATGAGGGCGCCCCCCACACCGACGAAACCGGCGGCAGGGGTGATGGCGACCAGACCCGCCACCGCACCGGAGACAGCGCCAAGCAGGGAGGGACGGCCCTTCATCGCCCACTCGGCGAAGGTCCAGGAGAGGGCGGCAGCGGCCGGTGCGATCCAGGTGTTGGCGAAGGCCAGGGCCGCCGTGCCGTTGGCTTCGAGGGAGGAGCCGGCGTTGAAGCCGAACCAGCCGAACCACAGCAGGGCGGCACCGATCATGGTCATGGTCAGGCTGTGGGGGGTCATGGGGTCACGGCCATAGCCAACCCGTTTGCCCACCATGAAGGCCCCAACCAGACCGGCCACCGCGGCGTTGATGTGCACCACTGTGCCGCCGGCGAAGTCCAGAGCGCCGTGCTGGAACAGATAGCCTGCGGTGGCACCGGCCGCTTCGGCGGCGGCCGCATCCGTGTAGGCATCCGGACCCGCCCAGTACCACACCATGTGCGCCATCGGGATATAGGCGAAGGTGAACCAGATCACCGCGAACAGCAGCACCGCCGAGAACTTCATCCGCTCGGCAAAGCCGCCGACGATGAGCCCGCAGGTGATGGCGGCAAAGGCGCCCTGGAACACCACGTAGATGAACTCGCTGATTCCGATCCCCTTGCTGAAGGTGGCGGCGATGGAATCCGGCGTCACCCCCATCAGCAGCACCTTGTCGAAGGAACCGTAGAAGGCGCCGCCCTCGGTGAAGGCCAGGGAGTAGCCGTAGACCACCCAGAGGACGGTGATGAGGCAGAACAGGGTGAACACCTGCATCAGCACGCTCAGCATGTTCTTGGCGCGCACCAGGCCGCCGTAGAAGAGGGCGAGGCCCGGCACGGACATCAGGATCACCAGGGCCGCCGCCACCATCAGCCAGGTATTGTCCCCCTTGTTGATGGTCACGGTCGCGGCCGCCTGTACCACATCGGCCTGCGCGGCCACCTCTTCGGCCCAGCCCGGGGCGGCCATGGTGGCGGCCAGCGCCAGCAGGCCAGTCATTACGAGTCTCTTGAACATACAGCCCTCTCCTTGTCGTCCCGGCATCCGGGTCCATTTCCTGATATGCATTTCCAACCTGGCCACCTGCCCACCGCACCTGTGTGGCTCACGGAGACATCATGGCGACATGACATGGGGAAAGCATAAAGCAGGCCAAGAAAAATAATCCTTTTATTTCATGGCGTTATGTTTTTATCACATTCAACACGCACCATCTTGGCGCACGATGCCCGGTTACAGGGGGAAAATCGCACTTTGGCTGTGCATTGCCGGGAAAATGCACCAGGATGACCCAACCACCTCACAATGACGGGGCGAACCCCTGGTGATGTCACCCTGGCAGGCTTATCTATCCCGCTAAGGTATTTATGAAATAAATGAAATGGGCCATACCATGGTGAAATCAAATGAGGCTGACGGCCAATATCCCCCCACCCGAGGGGCACAAGCACTTTAAGAGTGCAAACGCGCGCCATTCGTCTAGCCTGCCCCGAAATGCCCGGTCATACTGGCAAGCCATCTTCCCCTGTTCCCAGCGCCGCGAGGAGCCCATGCCCAATCTCAACGTGACCGAAATCAAGGCCTTCGTGCCTGCCCGGGATTTCACGCTGTCAAAGCAGTTCTATCAGGATCTCGGCTTTACCCTGGCCTCCGATGGCGACGGCGTGGCCTATTTTCATCTCGGCAACGCAAGCTTCCTGCTGCAGGATGGCAACCCCCCGGGGCTGGCCGAGCAGCTCATGATGCACCTCCTGGTGGAGGACGTGGCCGCCTGGCGGGCCCAAGTGGAGGCGAGCCAGATCGCCGCCCGCTACGGCGTCCGGGTCACGGAGCTCGTCACCCAGCCGTGGCGCATGAAGGAGTTCTGTCTGTACGACCCCTCAGGCGTGCTGTGGCGCATCGCGCAGAACATCGACTGAGGGGATGGCAGTCCGAGAGGCTGATGGCCTGACAGCCTGTGGGTCTGAAGGTCTGAAGGTCTGAGGGTCTGAGGGTCTGAGGGTCTGAGGGTCTGAGGGTCTGAGGGTCTGAGGGTCTGAGGGTCTGAGGGTCTGAGGGTCTGAGGGTCTGAGGGTCTGTGGGTACACCTCTTCGCACCGCCCGGAAAAACAAAAGGCCATCCGCGAGGATGGCCTTTTGTCATGGAATCTGATGGTGCCCGGGGTCGGACTCGAACCGACACGTATTGCTACGGCGGATTTTGAATCCGCTGCGTCTACCGATTTCGCCACCCGGGCAGCTGCGAGGGATTATACGAATGGCGCTTGGCCATGCAAGGTGTTTTTCTTGCCCCCACCGTTGTTTGCTCATTTATTCAACGCCTTGCCGATGCCAGGCCAGTTACATAGAATGCCCGCATCATATTAATGGAATAATCATCATGGCCAAGCGCAAGACCCCCTCCCCTCTCCAGCCTGCTCCCCGGCATCCGTCCGCCGGTCTGCTGCGCCGTCTCGGCGCCCTGCTCTATGACTATCTGGTGGTGATTGCCCTGCTGATCATCGCCGGCTTCATCGGCATGGGGGTGGCCCACCTGCTGCTGGCCACCGGCATGGCGCACGTTCCCGAGGGCAAGGATGCCGCCTGGCTGCTCACCAGCCCCCTCTATAGCGCCTGGCTGGCCTTCGTCATCTGCGGTTTCTACACCTGGTTCTGGGTCCGCGCCGGCCAGACCATCGGCATGCGGGCCTGGCGCCTGCGCATCCAGAACCTGGACGGCAGCAACATTCGCGTCACCCAGGCCCTGATCCGGCTCGCTACCTCGGCCTTTGGCCTGGGCAACCTGCTGTGTGTGTTCAATCGCGCCCGCCCCCGCGCCTTCCAGGACATCTGGGCCGAGTGCGAGGTGGTGGTGCTTGGCAAGACGGAAAACCTGGAGCAGCTCAATCGCTGATCCCAAGACGGCAACGAAAAAGGGCACCCCGAGGTGCCCTTTTTGTTGACCAGAACTGACTGCTTGCAGCCCAGAACCTTGACGGAAACGGTGCATCGAGAGCAATGGCCGCCTTTTGTCAGCAGCCCGCCGTCCTTCAGGCCGCTACTGCTTGCGGCTCAGGATATAGAAGGAGATGCCGCCAAACAGCAGGCTGGGTGCGATGGCCGCGAGGATGGGCGGGACCGCATAGACCAGGCTGACCGGGCCGAACACCCTGTCGCTCACATAGACCGCGAAGCCGGTCATGATCCCCATCAGCATCCGCGCCCCCATGCTCACCGAGCGCAGCGGACCGAAGATGAAGGAGGAGGCGAGCAGTATCATGGCCACCACTGAGAGCGGTGAGAGCAGCTTACGCCACATCTCCAGCTTGTAGCGTCCGGCATCCTGCTTGTTAGCATCCAGATAACCGATGTAGTCCCGCAGCCCCGAGATGGGCAGGTTCTCGGGATCGATGCTGACCACCCCGAGCTGCTTGGGGGTCAGCTCGGATTGCCAGGCCATCTGGGCATGCTCTTCGTCCTGGATCCGGGTGGGATCGTCAAACCGGGTGATGTGCACCTGTTTCAGCAGCCAGTGGTGATCCTCGAACACCCCCTCCTTCGCCTGCACCACGTCGATCAGGTTGCGGGACGGAGTGAAGCGGTAGAGGGTGATGCCGGTCAGGGCGCCATCGTTGCGCACCCCGTTGATGTTGACGAAGTTGTTGCCATCCCGTGCCCAGACCCCGTAGGCCGAGACCGTAAGCCGCCCTTCCGACATGGCCCCCGCCTTGATGTCATCCGCCATCCGCTTGGCGGCCGGTGCGACGTACTCTCCCATCAGCCCCACCAGCAGCATCAGGGGAATGGCGGTCTTGAGCGCCGCCATGACGATGCTGATCTTGGAGCGTCCCGCCGCCTGCATCACCACCAGCTCGGAGCTGGTCGCGAGCTGGCCCAGACCGATGAGGCCACCGAGCAGGGCAGCCAGGGGGAAGAAGAGCACCGCCTCCTTGGGCATGGAGAGCAGCACGTAGTAGAGGGCGTTGAGCATGTCGTAGTTGCCTTCCCCGACCGCCTTCAACTGCTCCACGTACTTGATGAGCGCGGCGAGCCCGACCAGGGTCAGCTCGCACAGCAGGATCGACATGAAGATGACCCTGCCTATGTATCTATCGAGAATGCCGAACATCAGCAGAGACTCCCAGGTTGCAGCATCACGCTGACTTTCTCTTGAACAATTGCCCTTTGACCCCGTTCCACCAGCTGGTGCCCTGCAGGTTGAGAGGCAACCCTATCAGCAGCAGATAGACCAGGGGCACCAGGAACATCCCGGGCCAGTGGGGCAGACGCCCGCTGTCGATGGCCGACCGGGCGGCACTGAGCAGCAGGAAATAGGAGAGATAGAGCAGGATGGCCGGCAGCAGCTTGGCGTAACGCCCCTGACGGGGATTGACCCGCGCCATCGGCACCACCAGGAAGGTGAGCACCAGGATGGAGAGGGGCAGCGACAGGCGCCACTGCAATTCGGCCATCAGCTGATTGTCCTGGGTGCCGAGCAATGCCAGGGTCGGCTTGGCCGCCGCCTTGCGGTTGGATCGCTCCATCTCCTGCTGGCGGATCACCAGGCTGTATTCACGGAACTCCGAGACCTGGAACTGCTTGCCGGTGAAATGCCCCTCGTAGCGCGAGCCATCGGTCAGGGTCAGCCACTGCAAGCCGTTGCTGTCGGCGGTCACCTGCCCCTCGTTGGCCACCACCACTGACGGGGGTGAGCCACCCTCGGCCCGTTGCAGCACGAAGATTTTCTGCAACTCCGACCCCTTGTCGTTCAGATCCTGGATGTAGGCCACCAGGCGCCCCTTGTCGAGCTCCATGAAGCGGCCGGCCTGCAGGAAAGAGATACCGGGATCGGCCTTGAACTCGTCGATCACCTGGTACTCCCGCTCCTTGGCCTGGGGGGCGACCCAGCCGGTGTTGAACGCCGCGACGGCGGCGGTCAGCAAGGCCAGCACCAGGGCGCTGCCCATGATGAAACGGTGACTGAAACCCACCGCGTGCATCACCGTCATCTCGCTTTCCGCGTACAAACGGCCGTGAGCAAACAGAATGGCTAAAAACAGACTGATAGGCAGCATCAACAACGCCATATTCGGCAGGTTGAGCAGCAGGAGGGTGGATACCAGGCGCGTCGGCACCTCACCATCGGCGGCATCGCCAATGATCTGGATAAATTGCTGGCTGACGAAGATAAGCAGCAGCACGAACAGCACCGCCAGCTGGGTTTTCAGGGTCTCCCTGAACAAATATCGGAAAACGATCACAGTCATTCCCAAGTAAACTTGTGTTTTTAGTCGAATGCCTGAAAAATAGGGCCCTATATTGGATTTTTACCAGTTTGAACTGCGGAGCCTGTGACTGTTCGCTCCGCCTCTGATACCCCAACAAGCACCGCATTATTCAATAAATGGTGCCTTTTGTCTTTAGGATGTAGGAGATTCCATGGAGTTCAGTGTAAAGAGTGGCAGTCCTGAGAAGCAACGCAGTGCCTGCGTCGTGGTCGGCGTTTTTGAGCCCCGCCGCCTCTCTCCGGTTGCCGAACAGCTGGACAAGATCAGCGACGGCTACCTCAGCTCGCTGCTGCGCCGTGGCGACCTGGAAGGGAAACCGGGCCAGATGCTGCTGCTGCATCAAGTACCGGGCGTGCTCAGCGAGCGCGTACTGCTGGTCGGGTGCGGCAAGGAGCGCGAACTCGACGAGCGCCAGTACAAGCAGATCATCAACAAGACCATCACCACCCTGAACGAAACCGGCTCCATGGAGGCGGTCTGCTTCCTGACCGAGCTGCACGTCAAGGGTCGGGATACCTACTGGAAGGTGCGTCAGGCGGTTGAAACCACCAAGGCGGGCCTCTACAGCTTCGATCAGTTCAAGACCAACAAGGCCGAACCGCGCCGTCCGCTGCGCAAGCTGGTCTTCAACGTGCCGACGCGTCGGGAACTGACCATAGGCGAGCGCGCCATCAACCACGGCCTGGCCGTGGCGAAAGGGGTGCGCATCTGCCGCGACGTGGCGAACATGCCGCCCAACGTCTGCAATCCCGCCTACCTCGCCTCCCAGGCCCGCCGTCTGGCGGATGCCTATGACAACATCACCACCAGGGTGGTGGGGGAGCAGGAGATGGCCGAGCTCGGCATGAACTCCTACCTGGCAGTGGCCCGCGGCTCCGAGAACGAAGCCATGATGGCCATCATCGAGTACAAGGGCAACGCCGACGCCAAGCCCATCGTGCTGGTAGGCAAGGGGCTGACCTTCGACTCCGGCGGCATCTCCATCAAGCCGGCAGACGGCATGGACGAGATGAAGTACGACATGGGTGGCGCCGCCTCCGTGCTCGGCACCATGCACGCCCTGGCCCAGTTGCAGCTGCCCATCAACGTCATCGGCGTGCTGGCGGGCTGCGAGAACATGCCGGGGGGCAACGCCTACCGCCCCGGTGACATCCTCACTACCATGTCCGGCCAGACCGTCGAGGTGCTCAATACCGACGCCGAAGGCCGCCTGGTGTTGTGCGATGCCCTCACCTATGTGGACCGCTACGATCCCGAGACCGTGATCGACGTGGCGACCCTGACCGGTGCCTGCATCATCGCCCTTGGCCACCATACCTCTGGCCTCTTGGCGAACCACAACCCCCTGGCCCACGAGCTGCTCAACGCCTCCGAACAGGCCGGCGATCGCGCCTGGCGCCTGCCCCTGTTCGACGAGTATCAGGAGCAGCTGGAAAGCCCGTTCGCGGACATGGCCAACATCGGTGGCCGTCCGGCCGGTACCATCACCGCCGCTGCCTTCCTGTCGCGCTTCACCAAGAAATACAACTGGGCCCACCTGGATATCGCAGGGACCGCCTGGAAGAGCGGCAAGGAGAAGGGCTCCACTGGCCGTCCTGTGCCCCTGCTGACCCAGTTCCTGCTCAACCGGGCCGGCGTGGCGGACGTCGAAGACAAGGAGTGATCCCCTTCCCCATCGACTCGAAGAGCGATGCGAGAAGGCGTTACCCTGTATCACAAGGAAGAGGCCTGCCTCTTCCTTGTTTCATTGAGAGAATCCGGGAAGTCCGTGCCAGACGCGGCTCCCGAAGACGGCCAATCGCTGTCCGTCACAGCCAAACGGGACCGACCTGATGAGCCAAGTGACCTTTTACCTGATGAGCCAGCCCGATGATGCGGATGCCTCCGCCGTCGAGCGCCTCGCCTGCCAGCTTGCGGCCGATGGCTGGAGCGCAGGCCACCTCTATCTGCTGTGCGAGGACGAGGCCCAGGCCCTGCGTCTGGACGAGCTGTTGTGGCAGTTGCCGCCCGATCGCTTCGTGCCGCACCAGTTGCAGGGGGAGAGCGGTCAGGCTCCGGTGGAGATAGGCCATCAGCCGCCACGGCGGCGCTATGCCTGCCTCATCAACCTGGCCCGGCAGACACCTTTGTTTGCAGGACACTTCGCTCAAGTGGTAGATTTTGTCCCCACTGACGAAACGCAAAAGCAGCAAGCCCGCGAGCGCTACAAGCACTATCGCCAGGCGGGCCATACCCTCGAGATGAGGGATCAGCCCGTCCTTGCCGCACCGGATCCGGCGCAGCCCTGACTGTGCCACCCTCGATCCACGACGAATCAACACCAGACTCCATCCATCCAGAATACGGCGAGACCATGGAAAAGACTTTTAATCACAACGCCATCGAACAGGCGCTCTATCAGCACTGGGAAGCCCAGGGTTACTTCAAGCCCCACGGCGACACCAGCAAAGACTCCTTCTGCATCATGATCCCGCCGCCGAACGTCACCGGCAGCCTGCACATGGGTCACGCCTTCCAGCAGACCCTGATGGACACCCTGATCCGCTACAACCGCATGCAGGGCAAGAACACCCTGTGGCAGGCGGGTACCGACCACGCCGGTATCGCCACCCAGATGGTGGTTGAGCGCAAGATCGCCGCAGAAGAGGGCAAGACCCGCCACGATTACGGCCGGGAAGCCTTCATCGACAAGATCTGGCAGTGGAAGGAAGAGTCCGGTGGCACCATCACCCGTCAGATGCGCCGTCTGGGTGACTCCGTGGATTGGGAGCGCGAGCGCTTCACCATGGATGAGGGCCTCTCCGCCGCCGTCCAGGAAGTGTTCGTGCGCCTGTACGAAGACGGCCTGATGTACCGCGGCAAGCGTCTGGTGAACTGGGATCCCAAGCTCAACACCGCCATCTCCGACCTGGAAGTGGAAAACCGCGAGATCAAGGGCCACATGTGGCACCTTCGCTACCCGCTGGCCAACGGCGCCAAGACCGCCGAAGGCCAGGATCACCTGATCGTCGCCACCACCCGTCCGGAAACCATGCTGGGTGATACCGCCGTGGCCGTGAACCCGGAAGACCCCCGCTACAAGGCGCTGATCGGCCAGCACATCCTGCTGCCGCTGGTGAACCGTCTGATCCCCATCGTTGCCGACGAACACGCCGACATGGAGAAAGGCACCGGCTGCGTGAAGATCACCCCGGCCCACGACTTCAACGACAACGAAGTGGGCAAGCGCCACAACCTGCCGATGATCAACATCTTCACCCTGGACGCCCACGTGCGTGCCGAGGCCGAAGTGGTCGATACCAATGGCAACCCCAGCACCGCCTATGACGCCGCCCTGCCGACCGAGTTCGCCGGGATGGAGCGCTTCGCCGCCCGCAAGGCCATCGTCGCCAAGCTGGACGAGCTGGGCCTCCTGGCCGAGATCAAGGATCATGTGCTGCAACAGCCTTACGGCGATCGCGGCGGCGTGCCCATCGAGCCCATGCTGACCGACCAGTGGTACGTGCGCGTGGCCCCCATGGCCAAGACCGCCATCGAGGCGGTGGAAGATGGCCGCATCCAGTTCGTGCCGAAGCAGTACGAAAACATGTACTTCTCCTGGATGCGCGACATTCAGGACTGGTGCGTCTCCCGTCAGCTGTGGTGGGGTCACCGCATCCCGGCATGGTATGACGATGCCGGCAACGTCTACGTGGGCCGCAACGAAGAGGAAGTGCGCGCCAAGCACAGCATCCCGTCCGTGACCGTGCTGCGTCAGGACGAAGACGTGCTCGACACCTGGTTCAGCTCCGCCCTGTGGACCTTCTCCACCCTGGGCTGGCCGAACAACACCGAGGCACTCAAGACCTTCCACCCGACCGACGTGCTGATGAGCGGCTTCGACATCATCTTCTTCTGGATTGCCCGGATGATCATGATGACCATGCACTTCATCAAGGACGAGAACGGCCAGCCGCAAGTCCCGTTCAAGACCGTCTACATCACCGGCCTCATCCGTGACGAAGAAGGCCAGAAGATGTCCAAGTCCAAGGGCAACGTGCTGGACCCCCTCGACATGATCGACGGCATCTCCCTGGAAGACCTGCTGGAGAAGCGCACCGGCAACATGATGCAGCCGCAGATGGCCGAGAAGATCGCCAAGCGCACCGCCAAGCAGTTCCCGGAAGGGATCAATGCCCACGGCACCGACGCCCTGCGCTTCACCCTTGCGGCGCTGGCCTCTACCGGTCGTGACATCAACTGGGACATGAAGCGCCTGGATGGCTACAACAACTTCTGCAACAAGCTGTGGAACGCCTCCCGCTATGTGCTGATGAACACCGAAGATCAGGATTGCGGCTTCTCTTCGCAAGGGAATGGTGGCGAGATGCAGTTCAGCCTGGCGGATCGCTGGATCCAGTCCCAGCTGCAAGTGGCCATCCGGGACTTCCGTACCGCCCTCGATACCTACCGCTTCGACATCGCGGCAGGCGTCTTGTACGAATTTATCTGGAACCAGTTCTGTGACTGGTATCTGGAGCTGACCAAGCCGGTATTGACCAAGGGTTCCGAGGCCGAGCAGCGCGCTGCCCGCCACACCCTCGTTAGCGTCCTCGAGACCCTGCTGCGCCTGGCTCACCCGATCATCCCGTTCATCACCGAGACCATCTGGAAATCGGTCGCCCCGCTGGCCGGCGTACACGCCGACACCATCATGATTCAGGCCTTCCCGGAATTCGACGCCGCCAGGGTGGACGAAGCCGCGATGGCGGATCAGGAGTGGGTGAAGGAGTTCATCGTCAGCATCCGCAACATCCGCGCCGAGATGAACGTGGCCCCGAGCGTCCCCCTCAACGTGCTGCTCCAGTGCGATGCCAAGGATGCCCAGCGCGCCCAGGGCAACGAGGCCTTCCTCAAGTCGCTGGCCCGTCTGGAATCCATCCGCGTACTGGCGGACGGTGAAACCGCCCCGCTGTCGGTCAAAAAATTGATCGGTGCTACCGAGCTGATGATCCCGATGGCTGGTCTCATCGACAAGGATGCCGAGCTGGCCCGTCTGGCCAAAGAGGTTGCCCGTCTGGTGGGCGAGTGCGGCCGCATCGAAGGCAAGCTCGGCAACGAAGCCTTCGTCGCCAAGGCGCCGGAAGCGGTCATCATCAAGGAGCGCGAGAAGCTGGAAGATTACCGTCTCCAGCTGACCAAGCTGGAAGCCCAGCAGGCCGAGATCGCAGCGCTCTAAGCCACAGCGCAACATGACAAGCCCCCGTTTATCGGGGGCTTTTTCATGTCATGGGTTCAGTTCTCTCTCTCCTGCCCCGCAGTTTTATCCCTCCCGCCGGGGCGATATTCAAAAATTCACGAGCCAAATCACCTCCTTTCACAAGCGCAGAGCCCGCAAATTCATTACACTGCCAGCGGTCTTTTCTATCGGGAGTGCTGCTGCAGTATGGAAATATTGATCCTGTTTGGATTGATTTTGCTCAATGGCGTCTTCGCCATGTCGGAAATCGCCATCGTGACGGCACGCAAGGCACGCCTCGCCAAAATGGCGAGCGAAGGGAGCCGCTCCGCCGCCATCGCCCTCAAGCTCGGGGAAGATCCGACCCATTTCCTTTCCGCCGTACAGATCGGCATCACCAGCATCGGCCTGCTCAACGGTATCTATGGCGAGTCCCTGCTGGCCCAGCCCTTCGCCCTCTGGCTGCAGGAGTGGGGGCTCTCCCCCAAGAGCAGCAGCCTGCTCGCCACCGTCATCGTGGTCGTGCTGGTCACCTATCTCTCCATCGTGGTAGGGGAGCTCGTACCCAAACGCCTCGGACAGCTCAGCGCCGAGCGCATTGCCTGTCTGGTAGCCCGCCTCATGCTCTGGCTGGCGACCCTGACCCGTCCCTTCGTCTGGTTGCTCTCCGCCTCCACCAATGCCAGCCTGCGGCTGCTGCGGGTCGATCAGCGCAGCAGCAACAACGTCACTCAGGAGGAGATCCACGCCATGCTGGTGGAGGGCTCCGAAGCGGGGGTGATCGAGGACCATGAGCACACTATGTTGCGCAACGTGTTCCGCCTCGACGAACGCAGCCTGGCCTCCCTGATGGTGCCGCGCAGCGACATCCGCTATCTGGACCTGTCACTGCCGCTGGAAGTGAACCTCCAACGTCTGGTGGAGTATCGCCACAGCTTCTTCCCTGTCTGTGACGGCAGCCTGTCGGATCTCGTCGGCATCCTCAACGTCAGCAAGGTGCTGCACGCCTACATCAAGGGAGAACCCATCGTTCTGGCGGCGCTGACCCAGGACGGCAGCCTGCTGCCGGAGACCCTCAACGGCCTGGAGCTGCTCAACCACTTCCGTACCCACTCCGAGCACATGGTGCTGGTGGTGGACGAGTATGGCGAACTGCAGGGGCTGGTCACCCAGCAGGATCTGCTGGAAACCCTGGCCGGCGACTTCCAGCAGGAAGATGGGGAGGACAACTGGGCCTTCCAGCGCGCCGACGGCAGCTGGCTGCTCGACGGCCTCATTCCACTGCCAGAATTGAAGGACTGTCTGGAGCTGGTTCGTCTGCCGGAAGAAGAAAAACATCACTATCACACCCTTGGAGGGCTTATCATGCTGCTCCTTGGCCGCCTTCCCCAGACCGGAGACCTGGTCACCCTGGAACAGTGGCAACTGGAAATCGTGGATATGGACGGCCTGCGCATCGACAAGGTACTTGCCATGCCCTTGACCGACCAACCCAGCTAACCTGCGGAGTTTGCATGTATGGAGCAGTTTTACCACCTGGCTCACGCCTTTATGCATCAGGATCTGGCGACACTCTCTGATCCCAAGATGGTCTTCATGGTCTATGTCGTCCTGCTGACCTTCCTGGTGCTCGAGAATGGCTTTATCCCCACCGCCTTCCTGCCAGGGGATACCCTGCTGATCCTGACCGGCGTGCTGATCTATCAGGGGGTGTTGCCGATGGCGGTGGTCCCGCTGCTGATCATGGCGACCTTCGTCGGTACCTGGCTTGGCTACATGCAGGGGCGTTTCCTCGGCCACACCCGGATGTATCACAGGCTGATGTCACACCTCGATGACAAGCACAAGGAGAAGGTGCACTACCTGCTCAACAAGTACGGCATCATCACCCTGATCACCGCCCGCTACATCGCCTTCGTGCGTACCGCCTACCCCTACATCGTCGGTGCCAACGAGATCCCCCAGGGGCGCTTCCTGGTGGTCAACCTGATCAGCTCCATCATGTGGATCTGCCCCCTGGTCGGGCTGGGTTACTACCTGAGCCACACCAAGCTGGCCGCGCAGTATGAGTCCCAATTTCTCAGCGTCATTATCTACCTGCCGGTCGTGCTGCTGGTGGGCGGCCTCATCGCTCTGGTCTGGCGCTGGTGGAGCAGACGCAAGCCCGGCGTCTCCAGAGAGTGAGACAAACCACAGGGTCGCCCACAGGCGGCCCTTTTTTATGGAAAATAGTGGCGAATTCCCCCAGCTCGCTCTTGTAAAGCAGGGGCAAAAATGAGTGAATCTAGCGCCTTTTTTCGCTGTGGATGGAGTTGGTTGTATGGGGTGTTGGATTCGCGCAATCGCGCTGGTAGGTGGATTGATGGGACTGCTGGGTTCGCAGACAGCCCTGGCGACCCCCGACCCGGCCAAGCTGCAGCTCAAATCGGGCAGTGCCCTGGTGATGGACGTCAACACCGGCAAGACCCTGTATCAGAAAAACCCCACCCGGGTGCGCCCCATCGCCTCCCTCACCAAGCTGATGACGGCGCTGGTGGTGCTGGATGCCCGCCAGAACCTCAATCAGACCCTGACCATCGATCAGAACGACAGGGACAACATCAAGCACACCTATTCACGGGTGCGCATGGGCACCCAGGTCAGCCGCCGCGACGCCCTGCATCTGGCGCTGATGTCCTCCGAGAACCGCATGGCCTCGGCGCTTGCCCGCCACTACCCGGGGGGTCGCCAGGCCTTCATCCGCGCCATGAACAACAAGGCCAGACAGCTCGGCATGCGCAACACCCGCTACTATGACTCCACCGGTCTCTCCACCCGCAACGTCTCCACCGCCCAGGATCTGGCCAAGCTCCTCTCTGCGGCCTATCGACAGCCGCTGATCCGTGAATTCACCCAGGACACCAGCAGGGAGATGCGCTTTCACAAGCCGGCCTACAGCCTGATGTTCAACAATACCAACCCGCTGGTGAAGAACCCGGACTGGGATGTACGCCTCTCCAAGACAGGCTATACCGACGAAGCGGGCCGCTGCCTGCTGATGCGTGCCAAACCGGATCGTCAGGAGCTCGCCATCGTACTGCTCAACTCGGTGGGCAAACGCACCCCTGTCGGGGATGCCAACCGCATCCGCAAGTGGCTGAAAAGCTGATTCTCTCCACGAAGACATGAAAGGATGCCGCGGCATCCTTTTTATTGCCCGCCAAACGCCTCAGCAAGCCGCCAGAGAGCGCCAGCCCCGCACAGCATAGTGCGTATGGTAAGGGCACCCAGGTCCACAGGCACGGCCACGGGATGCATCAGCAGCCTGCCAGGCAAGACCCGTCGAGAGTGGTGACCCGGGGGCACGTGCAGCAAGGGGGAATAGTCCCCCGTGGGAGCGTCAGGGAGAAGAACACGAGAGAGACAACCCCATGATGGGGAGGAGGATATCGCCCATAAAAAAACAGCCCCGACTGACGTCGAGGCTGTCTGTATGGTGCGCCCGAGAGGATTCGAACCTCTGACCACCTGGTTCGTAGCCAGGTACTCTATCCAGCTGAGCTACGGGCGCTCACAACTTGTTGCACTGCTTGAAATATGGTGCGCCCGAGAGGATTCGAACCTCTGACCACCTGGTTCGTAGCCAGGTACTCTATCCAGCTGAGCTACGGGCGCTCATAAATTGTTGCACTGCTTGAAACATGGTGCGCCCGAGAGGATTCGAACCTCTGACCACCTGGTTCGTAGCCAGGTACTCTATCCAGCTGAGCTACGGGCGCTCATAAATCATTGTATTGCTTGAAATGGTGCGCCCGAGAGGATTCGAACCTCTGACCACCTGGTTCGTAGCCAGGTACTCTATCCAGCTGAGCTACGGGCGCCCTGTTTTCAAACGATAAAAAAAGCTTACTCAACAGTAAGCCTTCTTTAGTGCCGACTTGCTGATGGTCAACACATGACTCCAAGAGTCAAATATGGTGCGCCCGAGAGGATTCGAACCTCTGACCACCTGGTTCGTAGCCAGGTACTCTATCCAGCTGAGCTACGGGCGCAAAATGGCGGAGAAGGGGGGATTCGAACCCCCGATGCGGGTATAAGCCGCATACTCCCTTAGCAGGGGAGCGCCTTCAGCCTCTCGGCCACCTCTCCGTTTGCGGGGCTGATAATACTTCACAGGGATTTTTAGTCAAACACTTTTTTGGAGAAAACAGAGCGTTCGCTCAGCATTTGGCCAAAGAGTGGAATATTCAAGCAATATCGACACTTACCCAGTAGTTTCGCGCTCTGCAGGCCGATTTGCAGGCCCCTGAAAAACAAAAGGCGACATCCGGGATGTCGCCTTCAGGCAGCCATGAAATGGCTTAGAAATTCGGTTGGCCCGGGACTTTCTCGGCCTGTATCCGCATGTAGATCTCTTCGCGGTGTACGGAAACCTCTTTCGGTGCATTCACACCGATACGAACCTGGTTCCCTTTTACGCCCAGTACGGTAACGGTTACTTCGTCACCAATCATCAGGGTTTCCCCTACACGACGAGTCAAAATAAGCATTCGCTTGCTCCTGTATCCTGTTTTGTATTTATATCGATATGCGCCATTATCTTACAAAGATACCGATATGGTAAATGGTTGAAACTAAATCAATCAGGGATTGTTTCCCAAGGGCTGCTCATGAGGCTCTTGATCCAACCCGAACGCCGAGTGCAACGAACGCACGGCCAGCTCCAGGTACTTCTCGTCAATCACCACGGATATCTTGATTTCAGAGGTGGAGATCAGCTGCATGTTGATCCCTTCCTCACCCAATACCTTGAACATGGTGCGCGCTACACCAGGATGATTCCACATGCCGACCCCGACGATGGAGACCTTGGCGATCTCTCCGTTGCCCTGCACGCAGGCGGCCCCCAGCTCGCTGGCGGTCTCCTCCAGCAAGGCGCGGGCCCGGCGATAATCATCGCGATTCACCGTGAAGGTGAAGTCGGCGGTACCATCCCCCATGGTGTTCTGCACTATCATGTCGACATCTATGTTGGCGTCGCTGATCGGATTCAGGATCTGCGCGGCCACGGTCGGCCTGTCCGGCACACCCAGAATGGTCAGGCTGGCCTCGTTGCGATTGAACGCAATGCCGGATACCAGGGGTGCTTCCATCCTCTCACCTCCATATGTGATTAAGGTTCCCTCTCCGTCGACGAAACTCGACAGCACCCTTAGCGGCACGCGGTACTTGCCCGCGAACTCGACCGAACGGATCTGCAACACCTTGGCGCCGAGACTCGCCATCTCGAGCATCTCCTCGAAGGTGATGGTATCGAGGCGACGCGCCTTGGGCTCGATGCGCGGATCCGTGGTATACACCCCGTCCACATCGGTAAAGATCTGGCACTCATCGGCCTTGATGGCCGCAGCCACGGCCACCGCGGTGGTATCCGAACCACCTCGGCCCAGGGTAGTGATGGCATTATGCTCATCGCGCCCCTGGAAACCGGCAATCACTACCACCTTGCCGGCACCGAGTGCGGCTTCCACCTGCTCGGTGTCGATACGGGTGATGCGCGCCTTGCCATAGGCGGAGTCGGTATGGATGCGGACCTGATCACCGGTCATCGAGACTGCGGGGCAACCGCGCTTGTTGAGCGCAATCGCCAGCAGTGCAATGGTGACCTGCTCACCGGTGGAGATCAGCACATCCATCTCGCGCCGGTTGGCATCCTGGTCCAGCTGCTGGGCCATGCCCAGCAACCGGTTGGTTTCGCCCGACATGGCGGAGACCACCACCACCACGTCATGTCCCTGGGCACGGGTCAGTTGAACCCGCTCAGCAACTGCCTCGATCCGCTCCAGCGTGCCGACCGAGGTGCCACCGTACTTCTGTACATAGAGTGCCACAGATCACCTCGCCCGCTTACAGGCGCTCTTCCAACCAGGAGTGAACGGATTGCAGCGCCGCCGGCACCGCCTCAGGCTGGGTACCACCCGCCTGTGCCATGTCGGGACGACCACCGCCCTTGCCACCCACCTGCTGGGCCACCAGATTGACCAGCTCACCAGCCTTGACCTTGCCGGTCAGGTCATTGGTCACGCCCGCGATCAGGTTGACCTTGCCATCACTGCTGGTTGCCAGCAGCACGACACCGGATTTCATCTGGTTCTTCAGCTCGTCCAGCATGCCGCGCAGGGATTTGGGGTCGACCCCTTCCAGGGCGGCAACCAGCACCTTCTGACCATTGATGTCGATGACCTGGCTCAGCAGGTCGTTACCCGCCTGCGCCGCCAGCTTGGCCTTGAGCTGTTCCAGCTCGCGCTCCATCATCTTGGCCTTGTCCAGTACCTGGCGCACCTTGTCGGCGATGGAGAACTGATCGCCCTTCACCAACGCGGCGGCCTCTTCGATCTGTTCACCCAGCTGGTGCATCAGATCGATGGCGCTCTTGCCGGTGACCGCTTCGATACGACGCACGCCAGCCGCGATGCCGCTCTCGGCAATGATCTTGAAGAAGCCGATGTCACCGGTGCGCTTGGCATGGGTACCGCCGCACAGCTCGGTGGAGTAGTCGCCCATGCGCACCACGCGCACGTCGTCTTCGTATTTCTCGCCGAACAGGGCCATGGCGCCGGCCGCCTTGGCGGCATCCAGGTTCATCAGCTCGGTGTTGACGTCGTGGTTGGCACGGATCTGGGCGTTGACGAGCTCCTCGATCCGGCGAATGGTCGCCATGGTCAGCCCTTCGAAGTGGGAGAAGTCGAAGCGCATGCGCTCGGCGCCCACCAGGGATCCTTTCTGGGTCACGTGCTCACCCAGCGCCTGGCGCAAGGCCGCGTGCAGCAGGTGAGTCACGGAGTGGTTAAGGGCGATGGCCTGACGACGGTCGCCATCGACCACGGCCTCGACCTCGGCTCCCTTCTCCAGGGTACCCAGTTCCAGATAGCCCTTGTGGATGATCGCCTTGCCCGCTTTCTGGGTGTCGGTGACGGCGAAGATGCCGTCATCCACCTTGAGGATGCCGCTGTCACCCACCTGACCGCCGGACTCCGCATAGAAGGGGGTCTCCGCCAGCACGATCACGGCCTCTTCACCGGCGATAAGGCCATTGACCTCGACACCATCCTTGTAGATACCGACCACCTGGGTGTTCTGGCTCAGCTGTTTGTAACCGGTAAAGGGGGTCTCGAAATCGAGCTTCAGCACGTCGTTGTAGTTCACGCCGAAACTGGAAGCCTCTTTCGCGCGGGCGCGCTGCTTCTCCATCTCGGCCTTGAAGCCCTCTTCGTCGATGCCGATCTCGCGCTCGCGCACCACATCGGCGGTCAGGTCGGCCGGGAAGCCGTAAGTGTCATAGAGCTTGAACACCACTTCACCCGGGATAACCTTGGCATCACCGAGGTTGGCCAGGACGTCTTCCAGCAGCAGCAGACCTCTGTCCAGGGTGCGGACGAACTGCTCCTCCTCGATGCGCAGCACACGCTCGACCAGCGGCAGCTGGGCGATCAGTTCCGCCGCCACATCCTTCATCTGCACGGCCAGCTCGGCAGCCAGCTTGTAGAAGAAGACGTCGGTAGCACCCAGCTTGCGGCCGTGACGCACGGCGCGGCGGATGATGCGGCGCAGCACGTAGCCGCGACCTTCATTGGAGGGCATGACACCGTCAGCCACCAGGAAGGCGCAGGAACGGATGTGGTCCGCGATGACGCGCAGGGACTGGTTGCTCAGATCCGTGGTGCCGACAATCTCGGCCGCCTTCTTGATCAACGCCTGGAAGATGTCGATCTCATAGTTGGAGTGCACCCCCTGCATGATGGCGGAGATCCGCTCCAGACCCATGCCGGTATCCACGGACGGACGGGGCAGCGGCTCCATGGTGCCGTCAGCCTGACGGTTGAACTGCATGAAGACCACGTTCCAGATCTCGATGAAGCGGTCGCCATCCTCTTCCGGTGAACCGGGAGGGCCACCCCAGATGTGATCGCCGTGGTCGTAGAAGATCTCGGTGCAGGGACCGCATGGGCCGGTATCGCCCATGGCCCAGAAGTTGTCGGATGCATAAGGAGCACCCTTGTTGTCACCGATGCGCACGATGCGATCGGCCGGCACGCCGACCTCTTTTTCCCAGATGTCGAAGGCTTCGTCGTCAGTCGCGTAGACGGTCACCAGCAGGCGCTCTTTGGGCAGCTTGAGGGTACCGGTCAGGAATTCCCATGCAAACCGGATGGCGTCCTGTTTGAAGTAGTCACCGAAGCTGAAGTTGCCCAGCATCTCGAAGAAGGTGTGGTGACGGGCGGTATAGCCGACGTTTTCCAGGTCATTGTGCTTGCCGCCAGCCCGCACGCAACGCTGGGCCGTGGTGGCACGATGATAGGCACGCTTGTCGGCGCCAAGGAACACGTCCTTGAACTGGTTCATCCCTGCGTTGGTGAACAGCAGGGTCGGATCGTTGTGCGGTACCAGCGAGCTGGAAGAGACAACCTGGTGTCCCTGGGTGCGGAAATACTCGAGAAACGCAGCGCGAATCTCTGACGTGGACATGTACATGGAAAATCCTGCTTGATTCGAATACGGACTTTTAACCGCATTAATGTAAGTTTTCTGCAGGGTAAAGTAAAACGTGGGGACCCTTGGCGGGTGAAATAGCCCCCAAGGGGCCAGCGTTTGGCAGCAGCACCCGTAAGCACGTCGCAACAGGGGGGCTTCGGGATGCCTCGCTCGACCACAGGGCCGCCATCGACAGACTCGGCGAAGGGCTGATATTCCCCACCAGCCGCACCGCACACCAGTTGCTATAGGTGTTCAACCTTGGCGCGCCACTATTGCTCACCTTGCATGGCTGAGAGGGCGTAACGGGCTTGTTCCTGGGTAAAACCACGCCCCATCAGATATTTGAGCCACTTCATGCGCAGTTTGAAGTCGGCAAGGTCGGTCGCCTTTGCCCGACGCGACAACAACGCAAGCGCCAGTTCGAACCAGTCGAGCTCGGGTTGATCCAGGGCAGCCTCGATCTGGGTGTCATCCAGCCCCTTGCGGCGCAGATCGAAGCGGATCCTGAGCGGACCATGGCCTTTGGCCGCACCAGCCCGCACCGCCATGGCACCGTAACGATCGTCATTGACCCAGCCATAGCCACGGCAATGGTCGAGTACAACGGCGACCACCTCCTCCTCGAATCCCTTCTGACGCAGGCGTCTGGCCAGCTCCGACTCGGCACTCTCGCGACGGGCCAGACTGCGCATGGCGTAGGCACGGGCGGCCGCCAGCTGCTCTTCAAAGGTCAATTCGACGGGCTCGCCCGTTTCGTTCACTGATTCATCCGCCATAAACAACAAGGCCGGGTATCAACCCGGCCTTTCCTCATTCCTTATTCGAACTCTTGTTCGTTTTCGGCTTCAAACTCGTCGTATTCGGCAGCCGTGGCCTTCTCTTCCACCGGCGCGGCGCCAGAGAGCAGCAGCTCGCGCAGCTTCACTTCCACCTCGGCAGCCAGTGCCTTGTTTTCGGAGAAGAGCTTCATCACGTTGGCTTTGCCCTGGCCGATCTTCTCGCCGTTGTAGCTGTACCAGGCGCCCGCCTTGTCGATCAGCTTGTGCTTGACGCCGAGATCCACCAGCTCGCCCTCCTTGGAGATACCGGCACCATAGAAGATCTGGAACTCAGCCTGCTTGAAGGGTGGCGCCACCTTGTTCTTGACGACCTTGACGCGGGTTTCGTTGCCGACCACCTCGTCCCCTTCCTTGATGGCGCCGGTACGACGGATGTCAAGGCGCACGGAGGCGTAAAACTTCAGAGCGTTACCACCGGTGGTGGTCTCCGGGCTGCCGAACATGACGCCAATCTTCATCCGGATCTGGTTGATGAAGATGCACAGGCAGTTGGCGTTCTTGATGTTGGCGGTCAATTTACGCAGCGCCTGGGACATCAGTCGGGCCTGCAGGCCGACGTGGGAGTCACCCATCTCCCCTTCGATTTCCGCTTTCGGGGTCAGGGCAGCCACGGAGTCGACGATGATGACGTCGACGGCATTGGAGCGCACCAGCATGTCGCAAATCTCCAGTGCCTGTTCACCGGTATCCGGCTGGGAGATGAGCAGGTCGTCGACGTTGACGCCCAGCTTGGCGGCATAGATAGGATCCAGTGCGTGCTCCGCATCGACGAAGGCACAGGTCTTGCCCTTCTTCTGGGCTTCGGCGATCACCTGCAGGGTCAGCGTAGTTTTACCGGAGGATTCCGGACCGTAGATCTCGACGATACGACCGCACGGCAGACCACCGATCCCCAGCGCCACGTCCAGAGAGAGAGAGCCGGTGGAGATGGCTTCAATATCCATGGTCTTGCTGTCGCCCAGACGCATGATGGAGCCTTTGCCAAACTGCTTTTCGATCTGGCCCAGCGCAGCCGCCAGTGCCTTCTGTTTGTTCTGATCCATGCCAATCTCCGCTGGGAATCGTGAATAAGAAGTGAAGTTGGGCTAAGTATACTGTTTATGCATACAGTATCAAGCCCAATTTATTTGAGCAGTGCCAGGAGTCCGGACAAGGCCTGTCTGACCGCCTGCTGGCGCACCTGATGGCGATCCCCATCGAAACGGGCGAGCAGGGAGTGGTGACGACCGGTACGATCTGCCCAGGCAAACCAGACAGTGCCGACCGGTTTCTCCTCGCTGCCACCACCAGGCCCGGCGATACCGCTGATGGCCACGCAGATACCCGCATCGGAGCGAGCCAGGCAGCCCCGGGTCATCTCCAGCACCACGGGTTCGCTGACGGCGCCGTGGCGCAACAGGCTGTCGATGCTGACGCCGAGCATCTGTTGTTTGGCTTCGTTGGTGTAGGTCACGAAACCGCGATCGAACCAGGCAGAACTGCCGGCAGTATCCGTGATGGCAGTGGCAACCCCGCCGCCGGTGCAGGATTCCGCCGTGGCGGCCAGCCAGCCTCTGGCCAGCAGTGCCTCGCCCAGTTCCCGGGATAAGCGGGAGATCTCTGCTTCAAGTCCCATCATCGCCTCCTCTTCCAGCCTCTTCCAGGCGAAATATGGCGCTCATTATGCAGTTGCCCCGCCCCTCGGGCAACCGACCCCGGGGCCACTGCGTCAGCAAGTTGTCGTCGCTTAAGCTCCAGTACATGGCTGCTCATTATCATGTTCCAACACCGCCATGCATGCGGTTTCCATCCCATCAGACCAAGGAGAAAGCCGGATGATGCATCCGTTCAACGTCGCCATGACAGCCCTCGCAATGTGTATCGCCACCCATGCCTTTGCCACCGAGGGCACCGCCGAGCTGCAGAGCGAGACCACCCTGACCCAGGAGCTGAACCTCTCCAGCGCCCAGGCGGAGCAGATCAAGGGGCTGCGCGAGCAGGTCACCAGGGAGCTGGGCTCAATCAAGCTCGACGCAATCGGCCAGGATGTCATCGTCAACATGATCAAGTCCGGCAAGTGGGATGAAGTGGCGGCGAGAAAGCAGTTGCAGACCATCAGCGACGTACAGGCCGAGGCCCGCTACCATCGCGCCCACTACCTCTTCGAGGTGAGCCGGGTGCTGACGCCCGAGCAGAAAGCCAAGCTGCACGAGATGCTGAGCGGCGACGAAGCCATGTACTGAGGGCGACACTCTCCCCGCTCTCCCATCCCCGCATCCGTGCGGGGATGCTATTTCTCCTCCCCCGTGCCTCTTCTTGGCCAGGCTCCATCCCAGGCCACTCTGGCCAGCATCAGCCGGATGCACAGATCCGCGACGGGACGCCAGCTTTGCCCCCAAGACGGAGATTCCTCCTCACCATCTTGCCTCGAGCATGTAGAATGGCCCCCAGATTCAGACCCATGACGGCAGACGTTTGCCCGCAAGAGCACCTTCTGGAATAGCACATGACAGCACAATACCAAGCGCCAGGCGCCAACTTGAGCGCCCACACCCCCATGATGCAGCAGTATCTGACTCTGAAGGCCGAAAACCCGGAGATCCTGCTGTTCTATCGCATGGGCGACTTCTACGAGCTCTTCTACGACGACGCCCGCAAGGCCTCCCAGCTGCTCGACATCTCCCTGACCAAGCGCGGCCAGTCGGCCGGCAGCCCCATCCCGATGGCCGGGGTGCCCTATCACGCCATCGAGGGGTATCTCGCCAAGCTGGTACAGCTCGGCGAATCGGCCGCCATCTGCGAGCAGGTGGGGGATCCCGCCACCAGCAAGGGGCCGGTGGAGCGCAAGGTCATTCGCATCATCACCCCGGGTACCGTCTCCGACGAGGCGCTGCTCAGCGAGCGGCAGGACAACCTGATCGCCGCCGTCTACCACGATGGCCGCCGCTTCGGTTACGGCACCATGGACATCGGCTCCGGCCGCTTCTTCATCAACCAGTTCGAGAAAGAAGAGACCCTGCTCGCCGAGTTGCAACGCACCAATCCGGCGGAGCTGCTCTACCCCGAATCGTTCGCCTTCCTGCACCATATCGAGGGTCGCCGCGGTCTGCGCCGCCGCCCGGAGTGGGAGTTCGAGCTCGGCACCGCCCGCAAGCTCTTGTGCCAGCAGTTCGGCACCCAGGATCTGGTGGGCTTTGGGGTCGAGCAGAGCGAGACCGCCCTGTGCGCCGCCGGCTGCCTGATGCAGTACGTGAAAGACACCCAGCGCACCGCCCTGCCCCACATTCGCAGCGTGCGCCTGGAGCAGCCCGATCATGCGGTCATCATGGATGCCGCCACCCGCCGCAATCTGGAGCTGACCCAGAATCTGGCCGGCGGTCACGACAACACCCTCTCCGCCGTGCTCGATTGCACCGCCACGCCGATGGGCAGCCGCCTGCTCAAGCGCTGGATCCACCAGCCGATCCGCGATCGGGTGATCCTCAAAGGTCGCCAGAGCACCATCAAGGAGCTCATCGAGCAGAACCTCTATGACGAGCTGGGCGGTTTGCTGCGCCAGGTCGGCGATGTGGAGCGGGTGCTGGCGCGCCTCGCCCTGCGCTCGGCCCGCCCGCGCGATCTGACCCGGCTGCGGCAGGCTTTTGCTCAGCTGCCCGAGTTGCAGCGTCTGCTGGCGGAGAGCGAGCACGAGGCGGTGCAGCAGCTGCGCGAGCGGGCGAGCACCTTCCCCGAACTGTTCGACCTGCTGGAGCGTGCCGTGATGGAGGTGCCACCGGTGCTCATCCGCGATGGCGGCGTCATCCGTGAAGGGTTCAATCAGGAGCTGGACGAGCTGCGGGATCTGGCCAATGGCGCCACCGCCAGCCTGGCCCGCATCGAGGAGCGGGAGAAGGCGCTCACCGGCATCAACACCCTCAAGGTGGGCTACAACAAGGTGCACGGCTTCTACATCGAGGTGAGCCGCGCTAACAGCCACCTGGTGCCGGCCCACTACATCCGCCGCCAGACGCTGAAAAACAACGAGCGCTACATCATCGATGAGCTGAAGAAGTACGAGGACAAAGTGCTCACCGCCCAGGCCCAGGCGCTGGCGCTGGAAAAACGTCTCTACGAAGAGCTGCTCGACGCCCTGCTGCCGCACCTCGGCGATCTGCAGGAGTCTGCTGCCGCACTGGCGGAGCTGGACGTGCTGGCCAACCTGGCCGAGCGGGCAGAGACCCTCGACTATCGCTGCCCCACCCTCATCGACGAGGATCAGATCATCATCGAGGCGGGCCGCCATCCCGTGGTGGAGCAGGTGATGACCGACCCCTTTATCGCCAACCCGATACAGCTGGAGCGGGAGCGGCGGATGTTGATAATCACCGGCCCCAACATGGGCGGTAAATCCACCTACATGCGCCAGACTGCGCTCATCGTTCTGCTGGCCCATATCGGCGCATTCGTGCCCGCCGACAGCGCCCGCATCGGCCCCATCGACCGCATCTTCACCCGCATCGGGGCGTCGGATGATCTCGCCTCCGGCCGCTCCACCTTTATGGTGGAGATGACCGAAACCGCCAATATCCTCAACAACGCCACCGCCCGCAGTCTGGTGCTGATGGACGAAATTGGCCGCGGCACCAGCACCTACGACGGCCTCTCGCTGGCCTGGGCCTGCGCCGAGCAGCTGGCAAGCAAGATTGGCGCCTACACCCTGTTCGCCACTCACTACTTCGAGCTGACCCGCCTGCCCGAGCTGATGAGCGGGCTGGCCAACGTCCACCTGGATGCGGTGGAGCACGGCGACACCATCGCCTTTATGCACGCGGTGCAGGAAGGTGCGGCCAGCCGATCCTACGGCCTGCAGGTAGCGGCGCTGGCCGGGGTGCCGAAATCGGTGATCCACCAGGCCCGCCACAAACTGCACGAGCTGGAGAGTGCCACTCCGGTGGCCGCCGGCGAAAGTCGTCCGGCTCCGGTCACTCTCGCCCCGCAACCCCATCCTGTGGTGGAGGAGCTGGCAGCAGTTCGCCCGGACGAGCTGACCCCGCGACAGGCCCTTGACCTGCTCTATCGACTCAAGCAGATGCTGTAGCTACCGACCGCCGAACAGGCATGAAAAAGGGGAACCGCGAGGTTCCCCTTTCGTTTGACCGAACCTGTCATCAGCCCGGACCGATGCGATCCATCAGGCTCAGATTGACCGACCCCGGATGGCGCTTGAGCTTCTGCCTGTATTCGAACTGGTGCTGGCTCTCCTGTTTGAGCCCCTGCATCAGGGAGTAGCACATGGCCAGCATGATGACCGAGAAGGGCAGCGCGGCGATGATGCTGGCGGCCTGCAGGGCGGCAAGCCCGCCGGAGACCAGCAGAATGGCCGCGACCAGCCCCTGCCCCAGCCCCCAGATGGCGCGGTGCAGCACCGGGGGATCCTGATCGCCGATGGAGAGCAGCGTCGTAATCACGAGCGTGCCCGAATCGCTGGAGGTGATGAAGTAGGTGCATATAAGCAGGGTCAGCACCCCCTTGGCAATCCAGCCGAAGGTATCCCAGTGCAGCAGTTCCACCGTCTTGTAGAGCGCCATGGTGACATCCTGATTGACCGCTTCCACTACGCCGCCGCCACCGAACAGCTCCAGGTTCATGGCAGTCCCGCCGAACACGGTGAGCCAGAGCATGCCGAGCAGGGAGGGCACCAGCAGGACACCGAGCACGAATTCACGAATCGTGCGGCCCTTGGAGATGCGGGCGATGAACATGCCGACAAAGGGTGCCCACGCGATCCACCAGCCCCAGTAAAATGCGGTCCAGCTGGACTGCCAGGCCGAGGTACCGTTGGCTTCGGTATTGGTCCAGAAGCTCAGCTTGACGATGTTCTGCAGGTAATCACCGATGTTCTGCACATAGGCGTTGAGGATATAGGTGGTTGGCCCCAGCACCAGGAAGAGGCCCAGCACGAACACGCTCAACCAGATATTGAGTTCGGAGAGGATCTTCACCCCGCGCCCGACGCCGGAGATGGCCGACAGGGTGGCAATCAGGCTGATGCCACCGATGAGCCAGAGCTGGTTCGCTTGTGACACGCCCATGCCGAACATCTGATTGAGGCCGGTGTTCATCTGGGAAACTCCCAGCCCAAGGGAGGTCGCCACCCCGAACACGGTACCGAACACCGCCAGCACGTCGGCGGCATGGCCCCAGAAGCCGTAGATGCGATCGCCAAGAATGGGGTAGAGCACGGAGCGGATGGCCAGCGGCAACTTGCGCCGGTAGCTGAAGAAGGCCAGCGACAGGCCGACGATCACATAGATGGCCCAGGGGTGCAGACCCCAGTGGAAGAAGGTGAGGCGCATGGCGATCTGGGCCGCTTCCGGCGTCATACCTTCGGTGATGAAGGGGTTGCCCTGCAGGTGATACATGGGCTCGGCGATACTCCAGAACACCAGGCCTATGCCCATGCCTGCGCTGAACAGCATGGAAAACCAGGCAAAGTAGCCAAACTCCGGTACCTGGTCGTCGTCGCCCAGCCGGATGCTGCCAAAGCGGCTGAACATCAGGTAGACGGCGAAGAACAGGAACAGGGCGACCACCAGGATGTAATACCACTTGAAGCCAGCAATGATGGTGTCCTTGGCCCCGGTAAACCAGGTGCCTGCGGTATCCGGATCAAAGACGCCGAACAGCAGGAAGAGGGTCACGACGGTCAGGGCCGTCATGGCCATGGTGGGATTGAGGCCTTTCAAAAGCCCTTTGGTTGCTCGCATCGGGCCTCCTTAGTCGTTGTTGAAAAAGTCTTCACCCACGTGATCGCCGGCACCGCCGATGGCGCGATAGGCCAGACGACCTGCCACCTGCTCACGGTGATCCACCAGGGTCACCGACGGCTGGCCGTTCACTGCGTGGCGTTTGCCGAGGAAGATAGCCATGGGCACCCCCAGATTGGAGACACCGCTGGTGATCCAGAGGCGGTTGAAGTCATAGGAGCCACCGATGAACTCCAGCTGTGCCAGCCCATTGTCCAGACCCGCCAGATAAAAGTTCATGGCACTCTCGTCGGGGAAGAGGTGAACCAGCACATAGGCATAGCGCAGCTCATTGACCAACTCCTTTAGACTGAAAGAACCTGTGTTGCTGCAAGAGAGCGGCAGCTCACCATCGTAGTGGTGTACCTTGAGGTTGTTGGGGTCCTCGTCATAGGCAGGTTGATAACGCACAAATGCTGCGGTGTCCGGCAGTTCATAGCGAACTCTGACCACACGCAGGTCGGCAACCAGGGACTTGATATCCAGGTCGTCATGCATGATTTCACTCCTCAAATATCGGGTTGGAATGGGGCAATTGTCCGATAACCTAACACAATATTCATTAGAGCTAAAACCATTACATCAAAAACCATATTGACCTTGTTATGGATTAGGCGGAGAATTTCGCGCCTCTCCACAGCCCTGCGATGACCCAGACCCCATGGAAAAACATGATGAAGTGCTGATCGCCCTGCGCCAGATCATCCGTGCCATCGACATGCACTCCAAGCGCTTGATCAAGGAGGCCGGCCTGACCTCGCCTCAACTCCTGCTGCTCAAGGGCATCGACGAGCTTGGCCAGATCTCCATGCGCCAGTTGGCGGATCACACCAACATGAGCCAGGCCACCGCCACCACCATCATGGACCGGCTGGAGAGCCGCCAGCTGGTACAGCGCATTCGCAGCGAAACCGACAAACGCAAGGTGCATGCAACGCTCACTGACGCGGGACGCGCCCTGCTTGCCCAGGCTCCGACCCCCTTGCAGGAGAGTTTCATTCAACGTTTTCAGGCGCTGGAGAACTGGGAGCAAGGGTTGTTGCTCTCATCCCTGCAACGCATCTCCGCCATGATGAATGCCGACGGCATCGATGCCGCCCCCGTGCTGAGTGTCAGCCCCCTGACCGAAGAGCGGGCCTGAAATCCTGAAGTCCGTTTACATGTTTTCAGTTAACTTCTGGCACTCAGAACCCGATGTACCGCATCGGGGATTCTGCATTGCGAGGCCTAATGCGATCATTCTAGGTTATAACTACCCACCACCTTATGCACCATCTTCCTCGTCTACACCAGGTCCTACGGGCTTTGCTACAGCAACTCTCCTTTCAGTATCCCGTTCACCCGCTCTGCCAGCGCATTCTGATAACAGTCATACCCATCAGTCATCGAGTACTGTACTCCGTACCGTTCATACAGCGTCTGATTCAAGCCTGAGCAATACTGCACCCTGCCGTCCGAGTGATGGATAAACTCCCCGCTGCCACGCCGTTGCTTCAGTGCTCTGCGCCATCACAACCAACTCAGCATGCATCCCTTCGTGCACGTGATGCCCCGCTATCTTACGCGAGAAGGCATCCGTCACCAGGCTCAGGTAGAGTGGCCCGCTCTTTGCCGGCAGGTAAGTGATGTCGGCAACCAAGACCTGCCCTGGCGCCACCGCAGTGATTTTCACCGGGCCGGGTTTGAGCAAGTTGGGATGGCGATAGAAACGCTGAAAACTGTGGAGCGTCTTGTGATAGGCCCGTTTGGGCTGCACCAACAGACGGTGCTCGGCCAATATCCTAAACAGTCTGTCCCACCAGACCGTCAGCCCAGCATCGTCTTGGCCCTGCAGCAGATAATGCTACTTGTGGATGCCCACCCGTAGTGAACTTTGCGCACAAAGCTCACTACCTGCTGCCCTTGTGCATGACGCAGGTCGGCGACCCGATTGCGATTGTAGTCAGCCTAACGGTTTATTCCGAGGAACCAGCAAGCACTGAAGATGGTCAGCTTTTCGACATACCGCTGCGAGAGAGCTTACCAGGTCGTTTTTTACGATTGAGGCGCCTTCAAAGAACTGAGCCTCCAGGCTCATCAGCGCCAGCTACTCGAGCTCCTTGATACGCTGTTCAGACATTTGGTTGCCGGGATCAGGCATGATGTGATCCTGCCAGCTCTAATCGATGCTCCCTGGCTCCAACCCTGCAGACCATGCTTATGCAACCATACCAGAATGGTCGAATTGCCCTGAATGCCATATTGGAATTGTGTCTACTGGTAGGTGAGTTCACCTTTTTCAATCTGCTCGACCAGGGACAATTTAAACCTCAGTGAGTAATCGCGCTGTGTGCGTTTCACACCTTGTCCCATCGAGATCTCCATCTATTCGGGGAAGAAGGTATAAGCCATATTCAGGACGGGGACAATGGGAAAAGAAAAAGCCCAGCATTGCTGCTGGGCTTTTTAATTGGCTCCTCCTGCTGGGCTCGAACCAGCGACCTGCGGATTAACAGTCCGTCGCTCTACCGACTGAGCTAAGGAGGAATTATTCGTGGTGCCCAGAGACGGAATCGAACCGCCGACACGGGGATTTTCAATCCCCTGCTCTACCGACTGAGCTATCTGGGCAAATGGTGCCGGCTACCGGAATCGAACTGGTGACCTACTGATTACAAGTCAGTTGCTCTACCTACTGAGCTAAGCCGGCACACTTCAAACCATTGTGCATGAACACGTTTTTATTTCATGGCACCAAAATATGGTGCCCAGAGACGGAATCGAACCGCCGACACGGGGATTTTCAATCCCCTGCTCTACCGACTGAGCTATCTGGGCGTGGGCGCTATTAAACGGATTTTAGGGCAGGTGGTCAACGGGAAATTTCACTTTTCGTCTCGTTCGTCTCTTTTTTGCGCAGCATCATCCATTTTCATCACTTCTGTTGGCGGGACCGCTCCCCGGCGCCCCCAGAGGCGGGACTCCTCCCCCTTGAGCAGGCGGGTAATGTTCTCGTGATGACGGATCAGGATGAGACAGGAGAGCAGAGAGACCGGCAACGTGTATTCCGGTTTGAGCAGATAGGTAAAGAGCGGGGTCAGCAACACGGTCACGATGGACGCCAGTGACGAATAGCCGCTCACCAGCAGCACCAGCAGCCAGGTGGTGATGACGGCGCCGCCCATGGCAAAGCCGATGGGCAGCATGGTACCGAGGGCGGTGGCGACGCCCTTGCCGCCACGGAAGTGGAAGAAGAGGGGGTACATGTGGCCCAGACAGGCGGCCACCCCGATAAAGCCGAGGTAGACGGGCTTGATCTGCAGATACCAGGCGAGGTAGACGGGGGCCATCCCCTTGAGCACGTCGAGAAGCAGTACGATCAGCGCCGCCATCCGGCCGCCGAGGCGCAACACATTGGTCGCCCCCGGGTTGTGGGAACCATGGTCACGGGGATCCGGCAGACCCGTGATGCGGGAAACCAGCACGGCACTGGACAGCGAGCCGCCCAGATAGGCCAGAATAATCATCAAAATCGTCAGGGCCGTCATCTTGGTCGTTTTTACCACGATATGAATGGGGTATGATGCGGGCCACATTCCCAGGCCCGGGCTTGCCCGAAAGCGTGTCGCCCAAACCGGCCGCCAGCGGCAATCTGCTTGCCGGGCCTGCATCCCTGCGCTGTTTTCACAGCCCATCAAGAGTAAAGAAGAAGTACTGTCATGGACAAGGTGTTTATTCGCGGACTCGAGGTTTTGACCACCATAGGGGTATATGAGTGGGAGAAGGGCATTCGCCAGAAGCTCTGTTTCGACCTCGAGATGGGGTTTGACAATCGCCCAGCCGCCGCAACCGACGATATCAATCTGGCGCTGGATTACGCCACCCTCTCTCGCAAGATCTGTGATCACGCCCAGGGCAAGATAGTGGAGCTGGTCGAGACCATGGCCGAGCAGGTCGCCGCCCTGGTGCTGGAAGACGAGCGGGTACAGTGGGTCAAGGTGACCCTGACCAAACCGGGTGCCGTGCCCAATGCGGCAGGCGTCGGGGTCGAGATCCTGCGCCATCGCACGCCGGCTGCGAGCGCCAACTGATGACCCGCATCTATATCAGTCTGGGATCCAACATCGATCGGGAACGCCATATCCGCGCCGGCCTCGATGCCCTGCACGCCGAATTCGGCGAGTTGCAGGTCTCCCGGGTATTCGAGAGCGAGGCAGTGGGCTTCAACGGCCGCCCCTTCTACAACCTGGTGGTGGGTGCCGATACCGAGCTGCCCCTGTCGACCCTGTGCCAGCGGCTGCGCGCCATGGAGTTCGCTCACGGCCGCGAGCCGGATGCCAAGAAGTTCGCCCCCCGCACCCTGGATCTCGATCTGCTGCTCTACGGCGAGCTGGTCTGCGAGACGCCGCTGGTGCTGCCGCGCGGCGAGATCCTCACCAACGCCTTCGTGCTCTGGCCGCTGGCGGAGCTGGCTCCCACATTCCGCCACCCCATCGATGGTCGCACCATCGGTGAGCTGTGGGCAGGTTACGACAAAGCCTCCCAGCGCCTTGACCCCATTCCCTTCCACTGGAAAGCGGGCGAATTGCAGCATCACTGAACAACAAGGGCACCCTCGGGTGCCCTTGTTGATGACTCCGCTGATGACGGATAAGAAACGGTGATTGGGCCTGCGCCGGTGCAAGTGGCAGGATGACCGCCATCACAGGAGAACCCCATGCCACTCGATGCCATTCACGACTTCAACCGTCAGTTGCTCACCGACCTGCCCCACCAGCGCTTCGAGCACGAACCCATCCTCGATTACGCCACCGACGAGCGGGTCAAGGCTCGCCTCGGCTGGCAGGCCGAGTTCAGCAAGACCCTTTTCCTCAAATTCAAGGATGGTCGCTTCGCCCTGCTGCTGACCCACAGGGACGGCCGGCTCGACAGCAAGGCGGTCAAGGCGGCGCTCGGTGCCAAACCCTCCATCTGCACCGCCGACGAGATGCAGACCGAGATTGGCTGCCTGCCGGGAGCCGTCTGCCCCTTCCTGCCACGCGCCGACATCCCCCTGCTGGTGGATCCCGTGCTCATGAATCACCATGCCTTTACCTGGACGCCGGGCCACCCCGAGCAGACTTTCCTGCTGGAGACCACCCACCTGGCCGGACTGCTGGCCCGATTGCCCTGCGACGTGAGCTACCTGCCCGCCCCCTGAGCCTGGGACTCAGCGCTTTTCCCGCGCCAGCTGGGCGAAGATCAGCGCCGCCAGCATGGACATCAGGCCGATGCACAGATAGGTAAGGTGGAACCCCTCCAGCCAGCGGCCACTCTCCTCGGGCTGGCCGATGGAGAAGAGTCCCAGCAGGCTGGCGGCGATGGCCACCCCCAGGCTCATGGAGAGCTGCATCACCACCGACAGCAGACCGTTGCCGCTGCTGGCGTGCTCGCTGCTGAGATCCTGCAGGGTCAGGGTGTTCATGGCGGAAAATTGCAGGGAGTTGATGGCGCCAAAGACCGCCAGCCACACCAGCAGTACGCCGTGGGGCACCTGGTTGTCGATGAAATAGAAGCTCGCGATCATGGCCCCGAGCGCCAGGGTGTTGCCGATCAGGATGCGGCGATAACCGATGCGCGGAATGAGCTTGTTCACCAGCGTCTTGGTCAGCATGGCGCCGATCACCGTGGGGATCATGGTCATCCCCGCCTTGCTCGGGGAGAAGCCGAGCCCCAGTTGCAGGAAGAGCGGGGTGAGAAACGGCATGGCGCCGCTGCCGAGGCGGGCAAACAGATTGCCCCAGATACCGATGGCGAAGGTGGACGTCTTGAACAGCGCCAGACTGAACAGGGGCTGCTCCGCCGTGGCGGCATAGAGCCAGTAGCTCGCCATGGCGGCCAGACCGAACAATACCGCAAACAGGGCCCAGCCGGTTGAGATGCTGTGCTCCCCCAGGCCTTGCAGACCGACGGATACCAGCACCATGCCGACACTGAACAGCACAAACCCCTGCCAGTCAAACCTGGCGGTGTGCTGGCGAAGGTCGGGCATGAAGTGCCAGCTCGCCACGAAGCCGAGCAAGCCCACCGGCAGGTTGATGAGGAAGACCCAGTGCCAGCTCGCCACCTCCACCAGCCAGCCCCCCAGGGCCGGGCCGATGAGGGGGCCGAGCAGACCGGGGATGGTGACGAACGACATCACCCTCAGCAGCTCATGCTTGCTGTAGACCCGCAGCACCGCCAGACGCCCGATGGGCATCAGCAAGGCCCCCCCGACCCCTTGCAACACCCGGGCGATCACCAGCATGGGCAGGGTGTTGGCGATGGCACAGGCCAGGGAACCCAGGGTAAACAGCAGGATGGCGACCAGATAGACCCGGCGGGTGCCGAATCTGTCCGCCAACCAGCCGGAGGCGGGAATGAGCAGGGCCACCGTCAGCATGTAGGCGATGATGACGGACTGCATCTGCAGCGGACTCTCGCCCAGGGCCTCGGCCATGCTGGGCAGGGCAGTGTTGAGGATGGTGCCATCCAGGGTCTGCATGAAAAAACCGACCGCCGTCAGCCAGGGCAGCCATTTGCGCTGGGCGGGCGTCACCATCGGGGAGCTGTCAGGCATGGTTCTGTCTCTCCTCATCACATAAGAAAAGACCCGCACGAGCGCGGGTCATATCAGCATATCAGGCATCCGGCTGGCCGAGCATGGCCTTGAGGTGCTCTTCCAGGCTGGGTTCGGGAGCCTTGAGGGTCGAGAGGAACAACTGCTCTATGCCTACCCTGTCCTGGCTCTTCACGATGAACACCAGCCGGGACTGGGCCTTGCCTTCGGGCCACTCCCCCAGCGCCTGCAACGGATAGAGCTGGCCGTGCACGCCGTGGATCACCACGGGCTGGCTCTCCCCCTCCAGTTGCAATATCCCCTTGAGACGCAGCAGGGCATCGCCGTATTGCGCCTGCACCGCATCGATGGCGGCCAGCAGGCGGGAAGGCTTGAGCGGCTCGCCGATGCGCAGGGAGAAACTTTCGATATTGCCGTGCTCGAAGCGGGTGGGCGCGGCCGTCCCCACCTTGGCGGCAAACGGCGTCATCTTCGGCTGCATGGGCGAAGCCAGCCCCTGTTTCGGGGATTCGGTACGCAGCCAGGCCAGCAACTGGCGCACGTCGCGCCCCGCCGCCTCGTTGTAGGCGCCGAGCTTCTCCAGCACCGCGGGCGAGAGCACCCCATTGCTGACCCGCTGGATGGGGGCTGCCGGATTGAGGGCCGCCAGTTGGGCTTCCACCCTCGCAAGGGTCTCTTCATCCACCAGATCGCCCTTGCTCACCACCAGCAGATCCGCCAGCGCCACCTGTTTGACCGCCTCATATTGAGCGGCCAGCTGCTGCTCGATATGACCGGCATCCACCACGGTGACGGTGCCGTCGAAGCGGTAGCGCTGGGCGATAAAGCCCTCTTCCCTCAACGTGAACAGCACGGGGGCCGGATCGGCCAGACCAGTGGTTTCGATGATCAGCCGTTTGAAGGGTTTGATTTTGCGCTGGATGGCCTTCATGAAAAGCCCCTGCAGCGCCTCCACCAGAGAGCCCTGCACCGAGCAGCAGATGCAGCCGGAATCGAGCAGCACCACCTGCTCGTCCACCTGCTGTACCAGATGGTGATCCAGCCCCACGGAGCCGAACTCGTTGATGAGCACGGCGCACTCCCCGAGCTCGGGCTGCTTGACCCAGTGGTTGAGCAAGGTGGTCTTGCCGCTGCCGAGAAAACCGGTCAGCAGGGTCACGGGGATGCGGGTGTCTTGCATGTCTGTCATCGGGTTGCCCCCCCTCTGATCGGCAGGAGGATGAGTAAGCGAGTGTCTTGCATATCGGTCATGTCAGATCCTTACCGGTTGGCGAACAGGTCGCCGAGCCAGCGGTTTTCGAAACGGCCATGGGGGTCAAGCTCCCGCTTCAGGGCCAGGAAGTCGTGCCAGCGCGGCAACAGGGCCGGGAAGTCGTAGAGGTCCATCGCCAGGTGCTTGCCGAAATGGGGAATGCCGCCGAGGGGCACCAGCAGTTGCTGCAACTCGCGCATCTGCTCCATGGAGCCCCCGACAAAGGTCCCGTCCGCCGCCAGATAGACCAAAAAACCTATCCAGCACACCGACTTGTCATGGGCGGCACTGAGCCAGGCCACGGAGGGACCGGTGCAGCGCAGGATGAAGGGGTAGTGCAGCACGCCGGGGTTCGCCTCCTGCCATGCCTGCAGGATTGAAAGGGCCTCCCCCATGCGTTCGAGGGGCACGGCCACCTCGCAGTTGATCTGGGGCGCCGGGATCCCCTTGCAGAGGATCTGGTAGACGTTGCCCACCAGATCCGAGGCGTCCTTGAAGCGGCGCACCGTCTCGAAGTGCTCGCCTGCCCTGGCCTCGTCCTTGGTGTCTCTGGCCATCTTCTGCAGGGTCGCGTCTATGGTGGCATTGAGCGCCAGGTTCATGCGCTCGTCCATGTCTCCCTCCAGCACCAGCGGCTCGCTGCCCCCAGCGCGGTAGCGGGCCACCTCGTCATCGGAGGCGGGATCCACCAGCCAGATGTGGCTCTCGCCGGTCCAGGCGAACCACCAGCTCTTCACGAAGGCGTGCTCCCGGTTGAGGCGCTCGTTGTGTTCCAGCAGGAAGGGGTAGTCGGTGGTGAACTTGGTGCAGCGCATGATGCGGTTGGGCACAGTGTTGAGGGTCACATCCAGCAGGATGCCGAGCATCCCCATGCCCATCACGAAGGCGCCGAAACGCGGGTCGGATCGATCAACCCGGATGATCTCGCCATTGGCCAGCATCACCGTCATCGCCTCTACCGCATCGCACAGGGCGGACTGATGCAGCCCCTGACCGTGGGTGCCGGTGCTGAGGGCGCCACCCAGGGTCTGGATGCCGATGACGCCGGGGGACGCCGGCAGCATGCGATCCATGGCGATGAGGTCGGCATAGACGGTATCAAGCGGCGTCCCCGCCAGGTAGGTCACCGTATCGGCAGTCTTGTCCAGCTGGCCGCGCAGGTGGTGCAGGTCCACCAGCAGCGCCTGGCTGCCTTCCGCGTAGACGCTGTGGATGGGTTCGAAAGAGAGGCCGGAGCCGATGAGCCGCAGCTTGCGCTCGGGGTATTCCCGCAGCAGTTGCTGCAGCTCGTCACGGGTCGTCGGGCGCCACACCTGATCAAGGGCGCCGAGGGGGTTGGTTCTGGACCAGTTGAACAGCACCTCCCGATTGCCAATCGCCTTGATGCTGTGAAATGCCTGGAACCTGACCGTCATACCGCGCCTCATCTGACTTCAAAATGAGCGCCAATTCTACCGAAAAGTGGCTGCCAAGGCATGAAAAACAAGACCCTACAGTCGGGGGTGGATAGGGGGAGCGCCCCTCCCCGCCTCAGCGCGTCTGCTGGGTCAATGCCAGCAACATGCCGAATCCCACCAGCAGGCCCCCGAACACCCGATCGATCCAGTGGCGTACCGCCAGCAGTCGGTCCCGCACCGCAGGAGTGGAGAAGAAGAGCGCCACCGCACCAAACCAGAGGGCGTGCGCCAGCGCGATGAAGGCGCCATAGCCGATCTGGACCGCCAGCGGCGTCTGCGGCTGCACCACCTGCATGAAGAGGCTGACGATGAAGATGGTGGTCTTGGGATTGAGCACATTGGTCAGAAATCCGGTGCGCAGCGCACCCAGACTGGAGAGGGCAGGCTGACAGATGCTCTCTTCATCGGCAGCCGGTTTGGCCCGCAGCATCTTGATGCCGAGGAAGATGAGATAGGCGGCCCCCGCCAGCTTGATGAGGTTGAACAGCCAGAGGGATTGCTGGATCAGCAGGCCCACCCCCAGCAGGGTGTAGGCCACGTGCACGCAGACCCCGGCCGCGATGCCGATCGCCGTCAGCACGCCGGTGCGGCGCGAGAGCAGCAGGCTGTTGCGCGACACCATGGCAAAGTCGGGCCCGGGGCTGATGACGGCAAAGAGGGTAATGGCGACAACGGCTAACAGTTCGGTCATGAAAAGAGTCCTGATTAGAGAGGATATCGGCTATTTTATTTGCCAATAACACCAATAACGAACGATGATTTCTGACATGAATGGTGAAAAAAACTCACAAAAAGCCCTCTCGCTTCCCTCCCTCACCGCCCTGCGCTGTTTCGAGGTGGCGGCCCGCACCGAGCATTTCGGCCGCGCCGCCGATGAACTGCATCTCACCCATGGCGCCATCAGCCGGGCGGTACGACTGCTCGAGGAGGATCTGGGGGTCATGCTGTTCGAGCGGCGCCAGCGCCGGGTCTTTCTGACCGACGCGGGTGAACGGTTCTATCAGGCGGTCAGAGAGGGGCTGGGCAGCATCCGCCAGACGGCGCAGGCCCTGCGCCAGCAGAGCCGTCCCCAGTCGCTGGTACTCTCCTGCGAACCCACCCTCCTGATGCGCTGGCTGATCCCGCGCTGGCCCGCCTTCCAGGCCCTGCACCCGGAGCTGGACGTACACCTGATGGCGGGCGGCGGCGCCCTCAGCTTTGGCAGCGGCATCGATCTCGCCATCCGGCGCAACGACTTTCACTGGCCTGCCGAGCTCTACAGCCAGTTGCTGTTCGAAGAGCGGACCGGCCCTGTCTGCCCGCCGGGCAAGGTGGCGCACTTTTTTGAACCCAGGGGGGATGTGCAGGCCCTCAGGCCAACGGCCCCCCGCCTGCACACCAAGACCCGTCCGGGCGCCTGGTTGGAGTGGCAGCAGCACGCAGGCATGCCCGCCGACGAGGAGGTGCCGGGTCAGACCTTCGAGCACTTCTATTTCAGCCTGCAGGCGGCAGTCGCCGGGCTGGGAGTCGCCATCGGCCCTTACCGGCAGGTGTGCGACGATATCGAGGCCGGTCTGCTGGTGGCACCGCTCGGCTTCGTCCCCGACGGCACCGGCTATCACCTGCTCGCCCCCGCCCCTCCCGAACCCGGCAGCCCCCACGACATCCTGGTGAACTGGCTGCACAGCCTTGTGGGCCCGGCCTAGCCCTGGGCGGTGCGCCCGGCGGCGACCTGTATCTCTCCCGCCGTCAGCTCCCGGCAGAACTGGCGTATCGGCATGGGGCGGGCAAACAGGTATCCCTGCAGATACTGGACCCCCTTGCCTCTCAGATAGGCGGCCTGCTGCTCCGTCTCCACCCCTTCGGCCACCAGGGACAAACCCAGCCGTCCCCCAAGGTCGATGACGTTGTCCACGATGTGCTCGGAGAGGGACTCCGTCCCGATACGGCCGATGAAGGAGCGGTCGATCTTGAGATAGTCCACGTGGAATTGCTGCAGATAGATGAGGCTGGAGTGGCCGGTGCCAAAGTCATCGATGGCGAGCTGCACCCCCATCTCGTCGAGCTGGCGAAACAGGGAGAGGGTCTGCGGGCTGGTCACCAGCAGCTCCCGCTCCGTGAGCTCCAGCACCAGCACCACCCGTCCCGGCACGAAATGGCCGAGGAAGTCGCGGCACTCCGCCACCAGGGAGAGGTCCCGGCAGTGGATGGCACTGATGTTGAAGCTGATGTGAAATGCCTCGGGCAGCTGCTCCTGTACCGGGTGGAGTGTCTTGGCCACCGTCTTCATCAGGTTGACCGTCATGGGCACGATCAGGCCAGACTCTTCCGCCTGGGGGATGAAGAGATCGGGGCGGATCAGCCCCTCGGTGGCATGTTGCCAGCGCATCAGTACCTCGGCTCCCACCATCTTGCCGCCCTTGCTGGCGATCAGCGGTTGCAGATAGGGGACAAATTCCCTGGCTCGCAGCCCGCGCCTCAGCTCGTCCGTCAGGGCCCCAGGCCGCCCAAGCAGCCACCACACCAGCAGTGAGAGCACCAGCGAACTGGCTCCCAGCCAGATCAGTTGCAGATGGCGAGCCTCCCACAGGGCACGCCAGTAGATCGGCATCGCATAACCGGCGTGGATGGTGAAGGGGTAACGCTGGGAGGCGAGTATCAGGGCAAACTTGCTGTGCAGTTTCGGCGGATCGCTTTGGAAGTGGCCGGACTCATCGAGCCAGGCGGACCCCACCTGCAAGAAGAGCTCGCTGGGATCGCTGCTCAGGGTGAGCATGAAACTGAGCTGGCTGCTGTCAATGGCGCTCAGTGCCGCATCACGCCCCCGCTCCTGACGCACCACCAGCAAGGGGTGATTCTTGCGCACCAGGTTGCCGCTCATCAGCAGCAACTTGCGATCCGTGTAGCGGGAGCCGTCATCCACTTCCCTGGCAGGCCCGAACAGCGAGGTGCAGTTGATGATCCCCTGTCGCACCAGATTGATGGAGCGCAGGAAAGGCTCCAGCGCCACCCGCTTGCGCAGCAGCAACAGGTTGTCGCTGCAAGGTCGACCGGCCAGCGGCAATACCTCGAGGTTGGCCCGCTCGGCCTGATCCAGCATGCGCTCCAGCAAGGTTCTGGCCTTGCTGGCTGACGCACTGGCATCGTTTTTCAGCTCCTGCTCGTAGCTGTCGTGCACCATCCACCCTCCCACCACCAGGGGCAGGGCCAACACCAGCAGGGCACAACCAAGGCGCCACTTCATGCGGGCCAGATCAATCCGGAACAGAAACATAGCAACCACGCCGCAATGCGCGGGCCCGCTTCGCAGGTACCGCGGTATAAAAGTGCCCACCAGGAAACGGTGGGGCCATCATGGCCAGACAACGAAAGCGCAACGCGCGTACCAGGCAAATCGACGACGCCGTTGCTGGGCATGGCGGGTCATTATCGCGCAGCCCCCTGAAATGGAAAATGCCGCGTCGAGACGCGGCATTGTTATTTTCAGTGGTCAGACCGGCGAGTCTCAGACCGCTTGCTGCAGGATCACCGCATCGGCCTTCTTGGTGTAGGAGGCGATCTCGTTGAAGTTCAGGTAGCGGTAGGTGTCGGCCGCAGTGGCGTCCAGCGCCTTGGCATACTGCAGATACTCTTCCACGGTCGGGATCTTGCCGATGATGGCGGCAACCGCGGCCAGCTCGGCAGAAGCCAGATAGACGTTGGCCCCCTTGCCCAGACGGTTCGGGAAGTTGCGGGTGGAGGTGGAGACCACGGAGGCCCCTTCCGCCACCCGCGCCTGGTTGCCCATGCAGAGGGAGCAGCCCGGGATTTCGATGCGAGCACCGACGCGACCAAAGATGCCGTAGTAGCCCTCTTCGGTCAGCTGATCCTTGTCCATCTTGGTGGGGGGGGCGATCCACATGCGGGTCGGCAGCTCGCCCTGATACTTCTCGAGCAGCTTGCCGGCGGCGCGGAAGTGGCCGATGTTGGTCATGCAGGAACCGATGAACACCTCGTCGATCTTGTCGCCAGCCACGTCGCTCAGCAGACGGGCATCGTCCGGATCGTTCGGCGCGCACAGGATCGGCTCCTTGATGGTGGCCAGATCGATCTCGATGATTTCGGCGTACTCGGCATCCTTGTCCGCTTCCATCAGCACCGGGTTGGCCAGCCACTCTTCCATCCCCTTGATGCGGCGGGTGATGGTGCGCACGTCGCCGTAGCCTTCGGAGAGCATCCACTTCAGCATCACGATGTTGGACTTCAGATACTCGATGATCGGCTCTTTATCCAGCTTGATGGTGCAACCGGCGGCGGAACGCTCGGCGCTGGCGTCCGCCAGCTCGAATGCCTGCTCCACCTTCAGGGTCGGCAGACCTTCGATCTCGAGGATACGGCCGGAGAAGATGTTCTTCTTGCCCGCTTTCTCGACGGTCAGCAGCCCCTTCTGGATGGCGGCGTAGGGGATGGCATGGACCAGATCACGCAGGGTGATGCCCGGCTGCAGCTCGCCCTTGAAGCGCACCAGCACGGATTCCGGCATGTCCAGCGGCATCACGCCGGTGGCGGCGGCGAAGGCCACGAGGCCAGAGCCCGCCGGGAAGGAGATACCGATGGGGAAACGGGTGTGGGAGTCACCACCGGTACCCACGGTATCCGGCAGCAGCATGCGGTTCAGCCAGGAGTGGATGACACCGTCACCCGGACGCAAGCTCACACCGCCGCGGTTCATGATGAAGTCCGGCAGGGTGTGGTGGGTCTGCACATCGATGGGCTTGGGATAGGCCGCGGTGTGGCAGAAGGACTGCATGGTCAGATCGGCGGAGAAGCCGAGGCAGGCCAGGTCTTTCAGCTCGTCGCGGGTCATGGGGCCCGTGGTGTCCTGGGAGCCGACCGTGGTCATCTTGGGTTCGCAGTAGGTGCCCGGGCGAATGCCCTTCACGCCACATGCCTTGCCCACCATCTTCTGGGCCAGGGTGAAGCCCTTGCCGGTGTCGGCGACAGGCTGCGGACGACGGAACACGGTGGAGAACGGCAGACCCAGCGCTTCGCGGGCCTTGTCGGTCAGGCCGCGGCCGATGATCAGCGGAATGCGGCCACCGGCGCGCACTTCGTCGATCAGCACCTCGGTCTTCAGTTCGAACCGGGCCAGCACCTCGTCGGTGCCGTGGCGGGTGATCTTGCCCTCATAGGGGAAGATGTCGATGACATCGCCCATCTCCAGTTTGGAGACGTCCACTTCGATGGGCAGGGCGCCGGCATCTTCCATGGTGTTGAAGAAGATGGGGGCAATCTTGCCGCCGAGGCAAACGCCGCCGGCACGCTTGTTCGGCACGAACGGAATGTCATCGCCCATGAACCAGAGCACGGAGTTGGTGGCGGATTTACGGGAAGAGCCGGTACCGACCACGTCACCCACGTAAGCCAGCGGGAAACCTTTCTCTTTCAGGGCATCGATGGTCTTGATGGGGCCGATGACGCCATCCTTGTCCGGGGTGATGCCGGGACGGGCGTTCTTCAGCATCGCCAGGGCGTGCAGCGGAATGTCCGGGCGGGACCAGGCGTCCGGCGCCGGCGACAGATCGTCGGTATTGGTTTCGCCGGTCACCTTGAAGACGGTGACGGTGATCTTCTCGGCCAGGGCCGGGCGGTTCAGGAACCACTCGGCGTCAGCCCAGGATTGCAGTACCTGCTTGGCGTGGGCATTGCCCGCCTTGGCCTTCTCTTCCACGTCGTGGAAGGAGTCGAACATCAGCAGGGTATGGGAGAGACCCTTGGCGGCAAGAGGAGCCAGGGTCGCATCGTCCAGCAGGTCGATCAGCGGCTGGATGTTGTAACCACCCTGCATGGTACCGAGCAGCTCGACGGCTTCGGCGGCAGTCAGGATGGGGGAATGGGCCTCGCCCTTGGCGACGGCGGTGAGGAAGCTGGCTTTCACATAGGCCGCTTCATCAACACCCGGGGGAATGCGGGAGGACAACAGTTCTTTCAGAAAGTCCTGTTCGCCGGCGGGCGGATTCTTGATCAGCTCAACCAGGGCGGCAACCTGCTCTGCGTCCAGAGGTTTGGCAACCACGCCTTCGGCGGCACGTTCTGCGACGTGTTTACGGTATGTTTCAAGCACGACTAATTCCTCTTTGGTCTTTTTTTTGGGGTTCGCCCAAGCTCGCGGCGATCGTCCTTGCGGGACACCCGTAGGGTGCCCCCCACTATATAAGTTTTAACGACTAATTAAAATCCAAACCCTGTGCAGTTATTCATCAAACCAGCATAACCATATAAACCCATTAGGTTTTTTTAGAGTGACAAGCCGCCCACCCAAGGTGAGTTAACAAAAAGGCAGCATTTCGCCCTTATTGGAACGTAGTGCCCAATTGCAGATAGAACATGTCGTGTCCCCCCTCCGCCACGCCATAGCCGAGGAAGATGGGGCCGAGGAAACTCTCCACCCCCATATAGAGGGAACCCGAGGTATAGGAGGATTCGATGCTGATGTCCTCTCCCTTGTCCCAGACCCCCCCTTGCTCGAGGGAGCCCCCGAGGAACAGGGGCGCCTTGAAGGCACCGAAGTCGTTGTCCGCCACCCGGTAGATGTAGCGCAATCCGCCGAACAGGCTGTAGCGACCGCTCAACTGGTAATGCTGGAAGCCGGACATGCGGAACAGCCCCCCCAGATCCTGCACGAACAGCGGTACCGTCTCCTGGGAGCTTGAGCCGCCCCCTTCCAGCATCAGGTTGAGGCTGTGCCTGTCCCAGGACCAGGGCTTGATCATCACCAGCCGGTAATTCACCCCCTCGGCCTGCTCGGAGGGGCCGTCCGAGGGGTCGAGATCGACGTAGGAGTAGCCCCCCTTGATGTCCCAGTAGACCCCCTGATAGGGGAAGTAGCGGCTGTCGAGGGTATCGTGCTCGAAGCGGATGTAGGGTCCCCAGGCGGAGGCATCGGCATCCGCATTGGTGAGGTTCTGGATCTCCACGCTGCCGATCTTGCCCTCCAGCCCAAGGGAGAAGCGACTCCAGGGCTGGCGATTCCAGCCGACGGCCAGATCCACGCTGGTGAAGCTGTATTCGGAGTCCAGATAGCTGACCCCTGACGACGACCTGCTCTCTTCCGGGAAGAAGACCCGTCGCTGGGTCTTGTCGTAGGCCAGGCTCGTCTCGCCGAAGTAGGTCTGGGAGGGCTCCAGCGGGGTGTAGAAGTCAGTCTTGAGGTGCTTGGCGGTCCCGAGGGACGCCTCGGTCAGCCACTCGCCTCCCCAGTCGTTGACGTTGGTCAGGGTGTAGGACATGCCAACGTTGTAGTTGGAGCTGCTCTCGAAGTCATCGGAGAAACCGAGCTGGAAGTTGAGATAACCCGGCCCCCAGTTCTTCTCGCTGGCGTCCACCACCAGCACGTTCTCCCCGTCCCGCTCCTCCACCTCGTAGGTGATGCGATCGAACGACTCCAGGGCGTAGAGGCGACGGATCCCCGCCTCCAGGCTCTCGTAGGTCTGCACCTTGTCCGGACGCACGTTCAGCATGGCCCGCACCGTGTCGTCGGAGAGGCGCGACTTGTTGATGATCTCCACCTTGTCGATGTAGTAGGCGGGCTGGCCGCTGCGCTCGGCGCGCCGGCTCAGCTTGCCGTTGCGATAGTCTGCGTAGGCGGCGGGCGAGAGAGAGAGTGCATCGAGCCGGGCCGCTGCACTGTTGGCGACCGCCTCCCCGATCTTGATCCCCTCCGGCATCAGGGCGAAGTCGGCGATCCCCATGTTGCCGAACTCGGGGGTCAGCAGGATGTCCCTGGGGCCCAGCAGCGCCTTCTGCTTTTCGGTCCCCACCTGGGTCATGTAGGTGGTGAGCTGATCGATCATGGCCAATCCCGACTTGAGGGACTCTCGGGTACGCAGCTTAGCGCTGATGTCCACCGCGATCACCACGTCGGCCCCCATGGCCTTGGCCACGTCCACCGGCATGTTGTTGACCGTGCCACCATCGGCCAGGATGCGGCCGTCCCACTCCACCGGCTTGAGGGCACCGGGAATGGACATGGAGGCCTGCATCGCCTTGGCGAGGCTGCCGTGATCCAGCACGAAGGGGGTCACCGTCTCCATGTCGGTCGCCACCGCACGATAGGGGATAGGCAGGTTGTCGAAGCTCTTTTGCGCCGGCAGGTTGGAGGTGGCGTGGCGCAGCAGGCTGGCCATGGACTGCCCCTGGAAGAAGCCGTCCGGTAGCTGGGTCTGGTCACCGTTGACCCCGATGTCGGTGCGCAGCTGGTACTTCTCGGTCTGCTGCTTCTTGCGCAGGGAGAGCTCGTCGCGCCCCACCTTGTCCTGATAGCCCTTGTTCCAGTCGATGGCCAGCGTCGTGCGCTCCACCTCCTCGGCGCTGAGCCCCATGGCATACATGCCCGCCACATAGGAGCCCATGCTGGTCCCGACGATGATGTCCACCGGGATGTGCTTTGCCTCCAGCACCTTGAGCACCCCGATATGGGCCGACCCCTTGGCCCCGCCGCCGCTCAGTACCAGGGCGATCTTCGGACGATCCATCTTGGTTGCCCCCGGGTTTCTGGCCGAAGGCGCGGGATCATTGGCTCCGGCCGCCGCCATGAACGGCAGGGTCGCCAGCAGGAGCACAAGCAGGTGGGTCCATCCCCGATGAAAGATGCGCATATGAGAGTCCATAAATCCGGTGCGAGTCGAGCGGGCAGGCCGCCAGTCAGGTGCAGCCTACTATAAGTGCAAGCACTTTAACCGCAAGCCGGGGTGCTGGCGAGGGGTCGCCCCGCTTGCGACGATGTCTTGGCAAAATCGGGCGCCAATCCAGTCCAATCCGGGTGTGAGCGCAAACGTTAATCGACAATAAAGGCCCCCGCCGCCTCAAGAGCGCGCCAAATCAGCCGCTATTATGAGTTCAACCCTGGTTCACACTTCCGAGTCACCCCTATGTTCGCAAGCCTGACACTGAAACAGAAAATTCTGGCCACCGTCATCCTCGCCGTGGCCCTCTCCTGCCTGCTGGTGGGCTATTTCAGCCAGCGTTCTGCCCAGCAGCTGATCGAGAACCGCATGTTCGAGCAGGAGCTGCCCAACCTGACCCAGCGCATCGGCAAGGAGATCGAAAAGGATCTCACCTCGGTCGCCAATGCCGCCAGACAGCTTGCCAACGACCGCTTCGTGCTGGACTGGGTCGAGCGCGGCATGCCAAAAGAGCAGGAGTCCATCCTTATCAACCAGCTCAAGGACATGACGAGCCAGTATGGCCTGGTCACCGCCTCCTTCGCCGATCGCCAGAGTGCCGCCTACTACAACCAGGACGGTTTTCTGCGCATCCTGAACCACGAGCAGGACAACTGGTTCTATGACTACACCAAGAGCCGCCAGGATCTGATGCTCAGCATCTTTCGGGAGAGCAACGGCGAGGTGAAACTGTTCGTCAACTTCCAGCAACTCGACGGACGCGGCCTCGCCGGCCTCGCCAAATCCCTCGACAGCATGGTCAGCATGCTCGCCAACTTCCGTATCGGCGACAGCGGCTTCGTCTTCATGACAGACGGCAGCGGCAAGGTGAAGCTGCACCCAGACGCCGCCCGCATCGATCGGGACAACCTGACCCAGCTGGCCAGCGGCAGCAGCACCAACCTGCTCAACAAGCAGCCCTTTGCCGCCACCCGTGCCGAGGTCGACGGCCAGCCAGTGATCCTGGCCAGCAGCTACATCCCCCTGCTCGACTGGTATCTGGTGGCCCAGGTGCCGGAGGCCGAGATTTATGCCGAACTGGACAGAGCACGCCTGCACATGGTGCTGGTCAGCCTGGCCATCGCCGTCGGCATGGGGTTGCTCGGCGTTCTCCTGGCGGGCTCCGTGAGCCGCCCCCTCAACGAACTGGCCCGCCTGTTCCGCGAACTCGGCAGCGGTGATGGCGACCTCACCCATCGCCTCAAGGTCGATGGCCGTGACGAACTGGCCCAGGTGGCGACCGGCTTCAACAACTTTGTCGCCAAGATCCACGGCTCCATCGAACAGGTGGCGAGCAACTCCCGCCAGCTCGCCGCCACCGCCAACGAGGTGGCCGCCAAGGCCCAGCTCACCCAGCACAACTGCACCGCCCAGCGGGATCGCACCGTCCAGGTCGCCACCGCCATCCACGAGATGGGAGCCACCGTCAGCGAGATCGCCGGCAATGCATCCCTGGCAGCCGACGTCGCCAAGCAGGCCAACGAGCAGGCTGATGCGGGGGCCCAGGTCGTCGCCCAGGCCCGTCACGGCATCGTCGGCCTCTCCGGTGAAATCGAACAGGTCGCCGGGGTCATCGAGTCCCTGGCGAGCCAGACCGACTCCATCGGCAGCATCCTCGACACCATCCGCAGCATCTCGGAGCAGACCAACCTGCTGGCCCTCAACGCCGCCATCGAGGCCGCCCGTGCCGGCGAGCAGGGCCGTGGCTTCGCCGTGGTGGCCGACGAGGTGCGCAATCTCGCCAGCCGCTCCGCCGCCTCCACCGCCGAGATCCAGGGCATGATCAACAGCCTCCAGGAGCAGAGCGCCCGCGCCGTCAGTGCCATGGCCCAGGGCCGCAACCAGAGCCTGCGGGTGGTGACCCAGGCCGACGAGGCCAACGGCGCCCTCGACCAGATCACCGGGCACATCACCCAGATCAGCGACATGAACATCCAGGTCGCCACCGCCACCGAAGAGCAGTCCAGCGTGGTCGGGGAGATCAACCGCAACGTGGAGGACATCAACCAGCTCACCATGGAGACCGCTGATATCGCCCACCAGTTGACCGAGTCCAGCCGCAGCCTGCAACAGCTCTCCGGCGAGCTCGACAAGCTGGTCGGCAACTTCCGGTTATAAGATGAAAGGGCGCTGCGGCGCCCTTTTTTCACCGGGTCGACAGGGAATACCGACCCCCATGACGGCGAACCGTCATGACAAGCCGCTACAGTAGCGACACAGCAACACACCAAGGAGTCAACATGCTGGCAGGCAACCTCACCATCAAAACCCAACTGATCCTGGCCGTCACCGTGCCCTGTCTCGCCCTGCTGCTGGTTGGCGCCGCCAGTCTGCGCAGCATGGACAACATCAGGCAGCAGGCCGAAGAGCTGTTCCAGAATACCGCCACCCCCATGCGGGCCATGGCGGAAGTGGCCTCCCGCATCCCGCGCATGCGCGTCGGCATCGACATGATGCTATTGCAGGACACCTCCCTGCGCGACGAAAAGGGAGTGCTGACCCGGGTCAAGGAGACCCGCGAGGAAGACATTCCCGAGATGCGCCAGGCCATGGAGCAGGCCGTCAAGGCCCAGGTCGATCCCGACGCCCGGGCCAGGGCCCAGACCCTGCTCGATCAATTCACCCGGGTGGAGCGGGAGGAGCTGACCCCCATGTTGCAGGCGCTCTCTGACAACAAGATGGACGAGGCACGCGCCATCTACCGGGATCGCTACAGCCAGAGCTACGGGGTCATGCGCAAGGGCGCCAATGAGCTGCTCGACGGGTTGATAGGTCAGGCCCAGCATCGCAACGACCTGAGCGAAAACAGCTATGACAGCGGTCGTACCCAGATGATCGCCATCATCGCCATCGCCATCGCCATCTCGCTGCTCGTCTCGACCCTCATCCTCATCGGGCTGCGCCGCCGGGTCTCCTTCCTGCAATCCCATATTGGCGAGGTGGCCCGCCACCTCGCCCTCGACAGCCGCGCCAGTCTCACCGGCAAGGACGAGCTGGCCGAGATTGCCCACAGCTTCAACCAGTTCGTGACCCGGATCCACGGGGCCATCGTGCAGGTGGCGAGCAACTCGCGCCAGGTGGCAGCCACCGCCAGCGAGGTGGCCGCCAAGGCCCAGCTCACCCAGCACAACTGCACCGCCCAGCGGGATCGCACCGTCCAGGTCGCCACCGCCATCCACGAGATGGGGGCCACCGTCACCGAGATCGCCGGCAATGCGTCTCTCGCCGCCGACGTCGCCAAGCAGGCCAACGAGCAGGCCGATGCGGGGGCCCAGGTGGTCGCCCAGGCCCGTCACGGCATCGTCGGCCTCTCCGGTGAAATCGAGCAGGTCGCCGGGGTCATCGAGTCCCTGGCGAGCCAGACCGACTCCATCGGCAGCATCCTCGACACCATCCGCAGCATCTCGGAGCAGACCAACCTGCTGGCCCTCAACGCCGCCATCGAGGCCGCCCGCGCCGGCGAGCAGGGCCGTGGCTTCGCCGTGGTGGCCGACGAGGTGCGCAACCTCGCCAGCCGCTCCGCCGCCTCCACCGCCGAGATCCAGGGCATGATCAACAGCCTCCAGGAGCAGAGCGCCCGCGCCGTCAGCGCCATGGCCCAGGGGCGCAACCAGAGCCTGCGGGTGGTGACCCAGGCCGACGAGGCCAACGGCGCCCTCGACCAGATCACCGGACACATCACCCAGATCAGCGACATGAACATCCAGGTCGCCACCGCCACCGAAGAGCAGTCGAGCGTGGTGGGCGAACTCAACCGCAACGTGGAGGACATCAACCAGCTCACCATGGAGACCGCCGACATCGCCCATCACCTGACCGAGTCGAGCCGCAACCTGCAGCACCTCTCCGGCGAGCTCGACAAGCTGGTCGGCAACTTCCGGCTGTAACTTTTGGTGCCAACTTCATCACCCGACAGAAGGCGCTGCGGCGCCCGCTGTCGCCACCACGGCAAGCCGTGACGCAGGCGCTTTTGCACCGCCTCCACCGGCTTCTGAAAATGCCCCATAATCAGGAAAATGAGAGGAGGAGTTATGGGCAAGCTGGTAGTGATGATAGTGCTGGGGGGGCTGCTCAGTGCCTGCAGCAGCGGGCCCGTGCGGGTGCACGGGGCCGATGTGAGCGTGGACGATACCCGGATCCGGGTCAGTGATGGGGATCGCGGAGGCTACGGTACCTTCTGCCCACCGGGGCAGGCCAAGAAGGGGCGCTGCTGACCGCAGGGTGCCGAAAGACAGACAACAAAAAGCCGCTCCATGGAGCGGCTTTTCTTATGAAACGGGCAGAAGATTATTTTTTCTTCTTGGCCTTGGCGTTCGGCAGGTCGGTGATGGAGCCTTCGAACACTTCGGCAGCCAGACCCACGGACTCGTGCAGAGTCGGGTGAGCATGGATGGTCAGCGCGATGTCTTCGGCGTCGGCACCCATCTCGATGGCCAGACCGATTTCACCCAGCAGTTCACCGCCGTTGGTACCCACGATGGCACCACCGATGACGCGGCCGCTCTCCTTGTCGAAGATCAGCTTGGTCATGCCGTCGGAGCAGTCGGACGCGATGGCGCGACCGGAAGCAGCCCACGGGAAGGTGGCGACTTCGAAGTTCAGACCCTGTTGCTTGGCTTCCTTCTCGGTCAGACCCACCCAGGCCATCTCAGGCTCGGTATAGGCGATGGACGGGATCACTTTCGGGTCGAAGTAGTGCTTCTTGCCGGCGATGACTTCGGCCGCCACGTGGCCTTCGTGTACACCCTTGTGGGCCAGCATGGGCTGACCGACGATGTCGCCGATGGCGTGGATGTGGGCCACGTTGGTACGCAGCTGCTTGTCCACCTCGATGAAACCGCGCTCGTTGACGGCAACACCGGCTTTCTCGGCATCCAGCATCTTGCCGTTCGGCACACGGCCTACGGCAACCAGCACGTTGTCGTAGCGAACCGGCTCGGCCGGGGCGTGCTTGCCTTCGTAGGAGACGTACAGGCCGTCTTCACGGGCTTCAACGGCGGTGACCTTGGTCTCCAGCATGATGTTGAATTTCTTGGCCACGCGCTTGGTGTAGATCTTGACGATGTCTTTGTCGGCAGCCGGTACCAGCTGGTCGGCAAATTCCACCACGTCGATCTCGGAACCCAGGGAGGAGTACACGGTACCCATCTCCAGACCGATGATGCCGCCACCGATGACCAGCAGCTTGCCAGGAACGGTCGTCAGTTCCAGCGCATCGGTAGAGTCCCATACGCGGGGGTCGTCATGGGGGATGAACGGCAGCTTCACCGGACGGGAACCGGCAGCGATGATGGCGTTGTCGAAGGTGACGGTGGTCTTGCCGTCGGCACCTTCCACTTCCAGCGTGTTCGGGCCGGTGAACTTGCCGAAACCGTTCACGACCTGAACTTTACGCATCTTGGCCATGCCAGCCAGACCGCCGGTCAGCTGGTTGATGACCTTCTCTTTCCACAGACGCACCTTGTCGATGTCGGTCTGCGGGGCACCGAAGACGATGCCGTGCTCGGCCAGCGCCTTGGCTTCTTCAATGACTTTGGCGACGTGCAGCAGTGCCTTGGACGGGATGCAACCCACGTTCAGGCAGACGCCACCCAGGGTGGAGTAACGCTCGACGATAATGGTATCCAGACCCAAGTCAGCCGCACGGAAGGCAGCGGAATAACCGGCAGGGCCAGCACCCAGTACTACGACCTGGGTTTTGATTTCTTTACTCATCATGACCTCTTTGTCGTTCTTATATCCCCGGACAGCACAGTCTTATGCCAAACAAGGCCGCTGCAGCCGTGAAAAAAACGGGGCAAGTTTACAATCCTGTTAACGAAATGAGAAGCAAAAAGGGCGGGCTCTGGGCCCGCCCTCTCACTTACAGGACCAGTCGACGAATGTCGGACAACACACCACTCAGGGTGGTGATGAAGCGGGCACCGTCGGCGCCATCGATGACGCGGTGGTCGTAGCTCAGAGCCAGCGGCAGCATCAGGCGCGGCACGAACTCTTTACCGTTCCACTTCGGCTTCATCTCGGACTTGGAGACGCCCAGGATGGCCACTTCCGGCGCGTTGACGATCGGGGTAAAGCTGGTACCGCCGATGCCACCCAGGCTGGAGATGGTGAAGCAACCGCCCTGCATGTCGGCAGCGGTCAGCTTGCCGGCACGGGCCTTCTTGGAGATCTCGGCCAGATCGCGGGACAGCTCGTGGATGCCCTTCTTGTTGACGTCGCGAACCACCGGAACCACCAGACCGTTGGGGGTATCCACCGCCACACCGATGTGGATGTACTTCTTCATGATCAGCTTGCTGCCGTCTTCGGACAGGGCGCTGCAGAAGCGCGGATGGGCTTCCAGGGCCTTGGCGGCCGCCTTCAGGATGAACACCAGCGGGGTGATCTTCACGTCCAGCTTCTGCTTCTCGGCCAGGATGTTCTGCTCTTTGCGGAACGCTTCCAGATCCGTGGTATCGGCTTCGTCGAACTGGGTGACGTGGGGGATCATGGCCCAGTTGCGGTGCAGGGCAGGACCGGAGATCTTCTGGATACGGGTCAGTTCCAGCTCTTCGACAGGGCCGAACTTGCTGAAATCAACCTTCGGCCAGGCCACGACGCTCATGCCGTTGCCAGTGCCGGTACCGGCAGCCGGAGCGGACTCGGCGCGCTTGACCGCATCCTTCACGTAAGCCTGCACGTCTTCTTTGACGATGCGACCCTTGCGACCGGAGGCTTTCACCTTGGCCAGGTTGACACCGAACTCGCGCGCCAGACGGCGTACAGCCGGGGAGGCGTGGACGTAGGCGTCGTTGGCGACGAAATCGGAGGCGGCAGCAGCCTGGGCAACCGGTGCAGGAGCGGCGGCAGCCGGAGCGGCAGCAACGGGCGCTGCGGCAGGAGCCGGAGCAGCCACGGCAGCCGGAGCGGCACCCGCCACTTCGAATACCATGATCAGGGAACCGGTGGAGACCTTGTCACCCGCCTTCACCTTGATCTCCTTGACCACACCGGCGAACGGCGCAGGCACTTCCATGGAGGCCTTGTCGCCTTCCACGGTGATCAGGGACTGGTCGGCTTCAACCTTGTCACCCACGGCGACCATGATTTCGGTCACTTCCACTTCGTCACCGCCGATGTCCGGCACGTTGACGTCCTTGGCACCGGCGGCAACCGGAGCAGCGGCAGCCACGGGGGCAGCAGCAGGAGCCGGCGCGGCAACAGCGGCCGGGGCAGCGCCCGCCACTTCAAAGACCATCACCAGGGAGCCGGTAGAAACCTTGGCACCGGCGGCAACCTTGATCTCGACCACGCGACCGGCGAACGGTGCCGGCACTTCCATGGAGGCCTTGTCACCTTCCACGGCAATGATGGACTGGTCGGCTTCAACCATGTCGCCCACGGCAACCATGATCTCAGTCACTTCGACTTCGTCACCACCGATGTCCGGCACGTTGACGTCCTGGCGAGCGGCAGCAGCAGGAGCGGCGGCCGGCGCGGCAGCAACCGGGGCAGCAGCCTGGACCGGAGCCGGTGCGGCAGCACCCTCGGCTTCGAAGACCATGATCTGGGAACCGGTGGCAACCTTGTCGCCCACCTTGATCAGGATCTCTTTGACGATACCGGCGGCGGGGGCCGGGACTTCCATGGAGGCCTTGTCACCTTCCACGGCGATCAGGGACTGGTCCAGCTCGACCTTGTCACCCACGGCCACCATGATCTCGGTGACTTCAACTTCATCGGCACCGATATCCGGCACCATAATCTGTTTGGACATTGCGCTTTATCCTCTTGCGCTCAGCCAGGTGGAGTTGTACTCGATGCGGGTCTTGGCCGGGTCGAGGATCTTGAACGCCTGCTCGGCATAGGTGAGGGCGTTGTGCTTGATGGC
>NZ_JBFOCK010000071.1:0-3487 GCF_040907765.1 Aeromonas sp. s9 | reverse complement strand
CTAGGCTGTGTTCTTAAAGTGATGAAGATATAATCTCACATCTTCTCAACAGCTTAAGATCCATTCCGTGTCCCGCCGTTATCAGCTGACTGATGCACAATGGGGGCTTATCGAGCCCCAGTTTCCTTCTCGAAGCCTGATCGGGCGCCCTACCCGTGAACCGCGCCAAGTGCTCGATGGCATTCTCTGGATACTCCACACCGGAGCTCCTTGGCGAGACCTTCCAGAACGTTTCGGACCATGGAATTCGGTCTACAACACCTTCCGGCGTTGGCAGGATGCAGGCCGGATTGATGCCATTCTGGAAGCGCTGCAACTCAAGCTCAATGAAAAAGGGCTCATCGATTTCGACCTGTGGTGCCTGGACGGCTCCAATGTCAGAGCATCCAAAGATGCTGCCGGTGCACGTAAAAAAACACCTCAATGAATCAAGCCCTTGGCCGTTCGCGGGGAGGTTTCGGCAGCAAAATTCACTTGGTCACGGACGGTCATGGCTTACCACTGAGCTTCTGCCTGTCACCGGGGCAATCAGCAGAAATCAGCTATGCAACAAGCGCGTTGGCCATGGCGAGGATACCAACGTCATCAGGTCGCTACCGAACACGGCCAGCGCATCTTGCCGCAGACAAGGCCTATAGCAGCAAAGCCTTTCGAGCCGAGCTACGGCGGAGAAGGATAAAAGCGGTCATTCCGCAACGCAGCGACCAGCAACGGCGCCATAAGGGGCGTCCATTGGTACTGGACAAGGTGCATTACCGCAGGCGCAATGTCGTGGAGCGGTGCTTCGGTTGGTTGAAGAAGTTTCGCCGGTTTTCAACGAGATATGAAAAGCTAGCCAAGAGTTTTGCAGCCTTTATCAAACTGGCTTTCTGCCTTCGCTACTTGCGCGAGTTATGTGTGGACAGAAAACCAGCATTTTGAGAACGCAGCCTAGGGAAGGTGCGAACAAGTGGATCGCACTTTCACCACGAGCTCTTTGTACGCATTTGAAATGCCCATCACTCCAAAAACCTAACTTTTTGCCGCAAGTATTCGGCTATTAAGCGCCATTTAGCCTCATTTTCGAGGCTTATCTCGATTTTTGGGCACAGCTATCCCCCCCATGCCCGTATCATCTGGTCCACGCGAAACAGATTCACCAGCGTAAACAACATCGCCAGTTGGTTGTCGTTCTTGCGCAGCCCCGGCCACTTGAACCGCGCCTTCACAAAGCCAAACTGACGTTTGATGATCCGAAACGGGTGCTCCACTTTGGCGCGGATGCTGGATTTGAGCCTCTCAAAGGCAATCACAGCCTTGTTTTTTCGCGGATGCTTGTTGAGCTCCTTGAGCCCCTGGTCGCATCGCAATCGCAATCGCCCATTGGTGCCCTTACATCCGCCAGCTCTTCACGATTTTCCGCACCCCTGATATCGCTGCGTCAGCGAACACAAATGCCTCCTCGCCATGGAGCAGATTTCCCACTTGATTGAGGTCATGCTCATTGGCTGCCGTGTGGTCTCCAGACTGTGCGTCAGGCTAGAAGGGAACCAGAACAGGCTCCTTTATCTATTTTAATCTCCCTTTGGCAGGGGGGAGGGAAATGTCTGCATCCTCTGGTAACCAAACAGCCAGACTCGTAGTTACTCACTAATTGATTGATCTTGACCAGATTTTTATCAATTCCCGCTTCCCATGTCTCGATCTGCGCCCCTAAGATAAGAAACGAAAATCCATCTCTCGGTGGAGCGTCCTGGGAGTTGTTAGTGACACCAAGTTAGTTAACAGCAGCGGGCTGTAACTCAGGGGCTGTAGCTTTGCCTAATGAGATATCGAAGCGAGTGGCTATCCGTTAGGCTGTGCTCATTCCTTGGTCGTCAATCGGTAGCAAATATTCGCATGATGCCGGAAGCTGGTAGTCCAAGGCAATGTGACAATAGCACGGTTACGGCGCCAGAAACGCTCACTCGAGCGGGCTGAACGAGTAGCTTTTTAAACGTTTTCACCATTGACTCGATCTATTGGATAACAATTAATTATGGAAGTTAAACTGTGGGAAGGCGGCTTACAGTCGCAAGAAATCAAGGCGATTGAGGCGATTCAGAAGGCATTTTCGACTAAATCTATTGTTGGCCAATCGAAACCTGCCACGAGTGGTTCACTTCAAGATCAACTGCGGAGTTTAGGGGGCAAATCGATGCTCCCTTGGAAAGGCTATGCAGGCTTTAGGTTTGTTGATGCCAGAGGCAATGAAGGGGAGTTTGACCTCGTCATCGTCACTCACTGTAACGTGCTGATTGTTGAGCTTAAGGATTGGAATAACGGTGAAGTCGTATCGCGCGGAGACCGTTGGTACAAAAACGATGCCGACATGGGGCGCTCTCCCGTCAGCGTCAACCAAAATAAGTACTACTTGCTCAAGCACAAGCTTGACCGAGTCAGAAGCAAATTCAGTAATGAAGGGCGGACGCCTTTTATTCAACATCTAGTAGTAATGACTGGGAATGCGAGCTTCTCCAAAATCACTGATCATGAGAAAAATCATACCTTAAGTCTTGATGAGTTCCTTGAGTTCGCTAATGAAAGCAAATTCAACAAGTGGTTCAGGCCCAACCCTAAAGCGAAGGTGCTCAACCGTGACTTCCATGTTTTTGATGAGCTATTTCTTGGCAACAATACAGCACCGAAGCACATCCGCATTGACGGCTACAAGGCTACAGACCTGATCTTCAAACACCCCAAGGGAATCTACAAGGAGTTTCAGGGGTAATCCCCCCGAAAAACTGAGGTGCTCATAAGTAGAATTTTCTCGTATCTTGAACGCAGGAGGTTCTACATGAAAACATCACGCTTTAGCGATGCACAGATCATCGCCATCCTCAAGCAGGCCGAGTCTGGTTCACCCGTCCCTGAGCTCTGCCGTGAGCATGGCATCAGCTCCGCCACCTTCTACAAGTGGCGCTCCAAATTCGGTGGCATGGATGCCTCTCTCATGGCGCGCCTCAAAGAGCTGGAAGAGGAAAATCGTCGCCTTAAGAAGATGTATGCCGAGGAGCGCCTAAAGGCTGAGATCATCTCCGAGGCGATGGCAAAAAAGTGGTGACGCCATCTGCCCGCAGGGAGATGGCGACCAAGGCTGTGGCTCATTACGCCATTTCTATCCGTCTGGCTTGCCAGGTGTTCAAGGTGAGCGAGGGTTGCTACCGTTATCAGCCCGTGCTGGCTGATGAAAACCAGGAGATTGCCGACTGGCTGCTGCGCCTCACCGCCAACCAGCGCAACTGGGGTTTCGGACTGTGCTTCCTGTACCTGCGTAACGTCAAAGGCTTTGGCTGGAACCACAAGCGGGTCTACCGGATCTATCGGGCGCTAGAGCTCAATCTGCGGATAAAACCCAAGAAGCGGCTAGTGCGGGCCAAGCCGGAGCCGTTGGCAGTCCCTGACCAACCGAATCACTGTTGGTCGATGGACTTTATGCATGACCAGCTCAGCGATGGTCGTTCGGTGC
>NZ_JBFOCK010000070.1:0-30282 GCF_040907765.1 Aeromonas sp. s9 | reverse complement strand
GTAATGCCAGTCAGTTAAGCCTGACTGGCATTGTTTTTACTAGGTTTTCTCGTCGCATACTTCTGTGGTTTGGCTTTGATGCACCTTGGGTAACTTCGTTCTCGGCGGGCGGGTAACTTGAACTGCTCTGCCTGTTTGTCCAACTCAGCGACACGCCCTGGAACCATGCCCGGTGACACAAACGGCAGGCAACTGAGTTCATGCAGCAGATACACCGATGCCATGTGAAAGCTCAACTGGCTGGCCGTATAGCCCTTTAAGCTCGCCGCCATCCTAACCATCTGATATCTCAGTAGGTTATAGGCCAATACCAAGCCCCATAGCTCCTGCCTTACTCCATCGGGTTTCTTGCTGCGCAGCGTCAGCCGGTGCTGTTGCAGGCTATGTTTCATCTCCCGATAGCCCAGCTCGATTTCCCAGCGATTCTGGTATAGCTCCATCAACTCGCTGGCCGGGAAGCGCAGCGGGTCGGTGAGCGAGGTCAGCACCTGCCGCTCCTTGCCGTTTACCGTCCGGGTCAGCAGCCGGGCTTCGAACTGCTCCGGCAACTCGCTCCACTTCTTCTTGGCCTGCGGACTGGCTCTGAGGCGTACCAGCACATCCTGCCGCCCCAGCTTGCGGATGACCTCGTATTGAGCCCCCTTTTTCAGCGGAATAAGCCAGTGACGCGCTACGCCCTGGCGTTGCCAGGCATGGAGTAACCCCAGTGAGTAGAAGCCCTTATCGAACAGGGTCAGGCTATTATCGGGTGTTTTTTCAATCAGTTGCTCTGCCAACACCATCTCGTTTACCGCACAGGAGTCCATCACTGTCTGGGTCAGCAGATGACTGGTCAGCTCCATCTGACACAACATGCGGACCTGGGGATATTGCGTCTCCCCCTGGACGGTTTTCGACTTGGCAAAGGCGCCGGCATTGTCCGGAGTATCGGGCGTGCGCCAGACCACCCCGTCCACGGCCAGCAGCTGCAAGCCGGCCCAGGTGGGGTGCTGACACAGCTGATGCCAGAGTGTGGCGGTCTGCTGGAACACCTGTCGAACGGCTTGGTCAGCCAGTTTTTGGCGCGCCTGGATGAAGGCGCTGGGGACGACAAACGGCCGGTCGCCGGGTAACAGGATATCGAGCTGGTTGGCCAGCTGGGCCATAGGGACATGACGAAACAAGGACATCCCGATAATGGCCCATAGCACCCGCTCCATGGGCATGCGCCGTCGGCGCAAGGAGACGGAGCCCGTCTCGGCCAAGCAAGCCTGCACCAGTTCAGGTGACAGCAGGTCAGACAGGGACTCAAACTTTCCGGGAGGACAGGCGTGAATGAAGTCGAGAGCTTGGTCGATACGCATAAAAAAATCCGAAACCCAACAAGGAGTTTCGGATTCTTACACAGCCTGAGGATCGGTCAATGGATCCTTAACTGATCGGCATTACGCCAATCTGGCGGGGCTTTTTTTGTCCTGGTAGACGCTATTCACCGTAGAGGCGGATCTCCAGCACATGGGTGATGGCCTCGCCGCTCCAGTGGTACTCCAGATGACGGGCGTGGTCCACCCGGCTGACCAGACGGGGGCGATAGAGCACGTGACAGTCGTGACCGGGGTGGCGCACCGAGCGGTAGTGGATGCCGTCCGCCCCGGCGACCTTCTGCTCCCGGGCGAAGGCCTGGGCGGGGCCGTAATCGGTGGCGTGATAGAGGGGGCCTGGCAGATACGCCGGGCCCGTGATGTCGATGAGGCTGGCGCTGAACTGAGCCTGGATCACCCGCATCTGCACCTTCTGGGCTGGCTCCCGGGTGTACCCGAAGATCCGCTCCCTGTGGTAGACCGTCTCCTTGATGCCGGTGTCGAGGGAGGGGGCACAATAGTAGCCGCCAAAGTCCCCCGTGGTGAACCGGCCACCCTCGGGATTGAGGTGGGTGAAGGCGGCCATCACATAGCTGCCGCCGGGCAGCCCCACCAGCCAGTCTTCCCTGGGCACCCGCATCAGCTCGCCCGCCTCTTCCCTCAGCCTGTCGTTGGTCAGGGCCTCGACGGCCCAGACCGCCTCCAGCTCATCGGCGGTAGCGACGTCTTCATAGAGGCAGATGGGGGGAAAGCGGCTCGGAATGATGCGATAGGCGCAGGCATTGTGGAAGGTGCGCAAGGGCGGGGAGGACATCAGGCCATCTCCCCGCGCCAGGCGTGCAGCCGGGTGGCCACTTCGTAAAGATCTGCCACCCGCCCACCCTGCATGACCTCCATCGCGCTGCGCCCGGCGAAGAAGGGGTGGCTGTTGGGCTTGCGCACCCAGCCATAGATGCTCTCATCCAGGCTGAACAGCAGCCGCAGGCTCTTGTGGATGTTGAGTAGATAGCTCATCCGCTCCTGGAGATCGGCGCTCAGCCGAATGCCGCCGCTGGCCTCCTTGTACTTGTTCAGGGTGGAGCGGGAGGTAATGCCAAGCAGCCTGAGCTGTTCATCCGTGCTGCACTGCCATTTGTCCAGGATGCGAAACACCACGGGCAGGGCCTTGCTGGGATCGACGGCGGGCTGTTGCCGGGGAAGAGATGCGGTGGCGGCCATGTTGCCTCCCGGGTTGGCGTGCCAGACGGGCACGGGATCATGGGTTGTCTGCTAAGCAGTGTAGGACAGGGGCGCAGTCATGTACACATCTATACATGGTTGCACTCAAATGTTCATTATTGGATGGGCTTCGCGAGGAGGGGCGCGAGTCGGCCAAGTGAGCCCGTGCCAATGAAACGCCCCGCCAACTGGGTTGGCGGGGCGTGTCTCTTTGCGGCGTTTCTGCTTGTCGGGTCGGGGAAATCAGAGGGCGGGCAGCAATCCCATGCTGACGCTTATCTGCACCCCGACGATCAGTACCCCCATGGCGCCGGCAAGGCCCAGGGCCAGCACGCCGCCCGGGGCGCGGTAGTGATGCGCCTCGGCCTGCTTGCGGCTCTGCCACACCAGGGCCACCGGTAGCAGCACCGCCAGCACCGCCAGCGCAATGGCGGCGTAACCCAGCGCCATGATGAAGCCTTGCGGGAAGTAGAGGGCGAACAGCAGGGGCGGCACGAAGGTGATGAGACCGGTCTGGGTGCGGCCCTGCCAGTTGTCCTTGCGACGGGTCACCTTGGCCATGAAGTCGAACAGTCCCAGGGTCACCCCGAGGAAGGAGGTGGCGAGCGCGAGATCCGCAAACAGATGCATCGCCTGGTTGAAGGCGGGCCAGCTCACCAGGCCGCCGACGTTGGCCAGCAGGCTGTCCAGGGCGCCGCCGGTCTGGATCAGGGATTGCTGGCCCAGCAGCCCCAGGATGGCGACCTGCCACAGCACGTAGAGCACGAGCGGCAAGGCGGAGCCCCACACGAAGACCCGGCGCAACTGCCTGGGGTTGTCCCCGAGGTAGAGCATGACACTCGGGATGGAGCCGTGGAAGCCGAAGGAGGTGAAGATGACCGGCAGGCCCGCCAGCAGCAAGCCTTCCCCGAGGGGCATGGAGAGCAGGTGCTGCCCCTGGGCGCGGGGCAGCAGCAGCGCCAGCACCGCCACCATGATCACCAGCTTCACGGTGAACATCAGGCGGTTGAGGTAATCCACCTCCCTGGTGCCGACGCACACCATGCCGCCAAACAGCAGGGTAAAGACCCAGGCCGCCTGCTCCTGGCCGAGGGGCAGGCCGGCATCGGCCAGTGCCTGGGCCAGCAGGCTGCTGCCGCCGCTGATGTAGGCGGAGGCCAGGGCGTAGAACAGCATCAGGATGCAGAAGGAGGCGATGCCCTTGCCCCAGGGGCCGAGCAGGTGATCCGCCAGCTGGTGCAGGTACCACTTGCCGGTGCTGAGGCTGGCTTCCACCTGCAGCATGGCGGTGAAGGCCATCAGGGCCCAGAGGCCGATCATCAGCATCAGGGTGGCGGGGCCGCCCAGGGACGAGGAGGCCAGCGGCAGGGCCAGCATGCCGGCGCCTATGGTGGTGCCGGCAATCAACAGGGTACAACCCAGGGTCTTGGTATTCATGTCATCCATCCGAAAGTGAGGGGCGCTGTTGCAAACAAGAGAGAGCCAGTTGGCTGTGTCGGGAGACGCCTCCGGGGAAAAGCCGGAGGCTAGCAATATCGGTGTGGATACATCTGTACCTGAAATCTGTCAGTTGTAAAAATTGGTTGCCAAGTTAGCGGATTGAAATGGCGGAAACAACCCCTTAAAAGCGGATTTTGTGCTGTAGCAAGCCGAAGGGTGGCAATAAAAAGTGACACATTGCGCCATGCGCCGAAAAAACGCCCCCTCAGGGGGAGGCTGCCCGTCAGGCTGCGTCGCGGGTCGACATCGAGAGCTCCCGCGTTGGCGGCAACAGGGCTTGCAGAGGGTAACACGGGGCCCTGGTGGTGCGACTGGCCCGATATAAGCAAACATCGGGTCATACTCCCAAAAGCCATCATTTTCACTTATAGCGAGCCGAGGCGCCGATAAACGTGACCTGGCGCGGGGTTGCCGCCCGGCAGATCACCTCAAAGCCAGAAGGCGAAGGGCAAAAGCTGAGACAACAGGGGAGAACACAAGCAGGTGTGGGGGAGGAGGCTCAGGGGCTGGCACTGCGGGCCGCCCCCGGGGTGGTGCGTCGTTGCCGGGTCAGCGGCGGCGTTTGAGGGTACGGCTCACATAGTGCAGGCCGCTCTGGTAGTCGCCATTGACCGCCTTGAGGGCCAGCGTCAGGGCCTGGCTTGCCAGGGCGTCGTGCTGCTGGGGCAGGGAGTTGATGCCAAAGGGGAGGAAATCGAGCAGGCGGTCATCCCCGAAGGTAGCCATGGCGAGCTGGCTCATGTCGGCCTCCTGCTCCAGCAGGTAGTCGAGCACCCCCTCCATCAGGATGTAGGAGGTGGTGATCAGCGCCTCGGGCAGTTGGCCGAGCTGCTGATGGAGCGTCTTGATCAGGCGATACCCTTCGGTGCGCGAGAAGTGGGCCCCTTCACACAGGTGGCGGGTCGCACTGTGACTGGCAATCGCCTGTTCGAAGCCCGCTTTTCGCTCCTGACTGATCGTCAGTTCCGGCAGTGCAGTGATCAAGGCGATATGACCGATGGCCGGGGTGAGCAGGGAGGCGGTGAGGTCCAGGCTCGCCTTCTGGTTTTCACTCGCCACGGTGACGAAGTGCTCGGTGGCCATGGCACGGTCGATGGCGAGGATCTGCACGCCCCTGGACTGCTGCTCCAGGTAGAAGGGATCCGCCGGGGGGAGACAGCTTGCCACCAGGAGCGCGTCCACATGGCGGCTCACCAGCATCCGGGCCAGCTCCTTTTCGGTGTCCGGATCGTCCTCCGAGCAGACGATGAGCAACTGATATCCCTGGGTGCGGGCCCCTTGCTCCAGGCGCTTGGCGAGCTTGGCGTAACTGGCGTTTTCGAGGTCGGGCAGGATGAAGCCGAGGGTGCGGGTCTGGCCGCCGCGCAGGGAAGCGGCGCGGCTGTCCGGCTGATAGTTGTGGGCATGGACCACGGCCATCACCTTGTCGCGGGTTGCCTGGCTGATGCGGTATTGATCGGCCTTGCCATTGATCACATAGCTGGCGGTGGTGCGAGAGACACCGGCCAGCGCGGCGATTTCATCCAGTTTCATCATGTTGGCTCTGTTTGAGTTGCAAGGCCCGCGCCGGTTCCTGGTTGGGGCACCGAAAAGTGTGCGCGGGATCATATCATTGAAACGTACTTTCTGCGGGATCTTGAACAATACGCTGAAACGATTCAGTCTGAGTGTAAGTGAAACGATTCAGCTTGTCAGTAACGGATGATTATCTGCACTTGGAAATGGGTTCCGGCTCACCAAAGCGAGAGATCACCGTCTATTGTCAGCAGGCAAGTTACCCGAAAATCGAGTTGAGTTGAGCCGGTACGCCGCGAGGTGAAGCCGGACCTGATGGAGAATCTCTATGTTGAAGTTGGCGCGACAGCAAATCCTGCTGGGACAATCGGTGACGACCAAGGCGGACGCCATCGCCCTGCTGGCAAGCAAACTGACCGACGCCGGTCTGGTTGAAGCAGGTTACGTGGACGGCATGCTGGCGCGGGAAGCGCAGCACGCCACCTATCTTGGCAGCGGTATCGCCATTCCCCACGGCACCACGGACACCCGTCATCTGGTGAAGAGCACCGGCGTCATGGTGGCCCAGTTCCCCCACGGAATCGAGTGGGACGAGGGGCAGATTGCCTACGTCGCCATCGGCATCGCCGCCAAGTCCGACGAGCACCTGGGGATCTTGCGCCAGCTCACCCACGTGCTGGGTGACGAGCAGGCCGCAGCCCAGCTCAAGGGGGCGACCGACGAAGAGACCATCATCAATATCCTGACTGGCGCGACTGGCGCCAAAGAGGTGCAATACCTGACCCTGGCGGACTTCCCGGCCGACGACCAGGACCAGTTGCTGCTGGGGGCTGCGGCCCGCGCCAAATCCGCAGGCTGGGGAGACGCAGCCATGGTGAGCGCCCTCCTGGCCAGTCAGCCTGTTCACCTGGGGGAGGGCATCTGGCTGGCCCGTGCGCAAGCGGCCCAGACCGGTTGGGTGCTGGCCACCCCGAGCACCCCGCTGAACGTCGGTGAATTGCCGGTCAGCGCCCTGCTGCTGCTGTGTGCCGCAGATAGCGGCCATTTGCCGCAACTCGAGAATCTGGCCAAGCTGGCCGCAGCCGGCCAGCTGGCCACCCTCTCTGGCAGCGACGGTCTTGCCATGTTGCAGGCGGGTCCGGCGAGCGGGCTTTCCGAGACCTTCACCATCATCAACCCTCACGGTCTGCACGCCCGTCCGGGCGCCATGCTGGTCAAGGTGGCCAAGGAGTATGAATCCGACATCCGCGTCGCCAACCTCGATGGCAGCGGTGAAGCCGTCTCTGCCAAGAGCCTGATGAAGGTGATCGGGCTTGGGGTCAAGTGCGGTCATCGTCTGGCGTTTCGCGCCGAAGGAGCGGATGCCGAAGCAGCCCTCAAGGGCATTGGCGAAGCCATTGCCGCCGGCTTGGGCGAGGGGGCGCACTGATGGACATCGTCACCATCACCCTCAACCCCGCGCTCGATCTCACCACCCGTCTGGAGGCCATGCACCCTGGCGAGGTCAATCTGGTGAGCGAGGCCAACTTGCGCGCCGCGGGCAAGGGGATCAACGTCGCCATGGTCTTGAAAGATCTCGGCCGTGACGTAGGCCTGACCGGCTGGCTCGGTGAGGGCAACCAGCAGAGCTTCGTCTCCCTGTTCGAGGAACGTGCCCTTGCCGATCACTTCGTGCGCGTGGCGGGCGACACCCGGATCAACGTCAAGATCTCCGAACAATCCGGCCGGGTGACCGATCTCAATCTGCCGGGACTCGCCGTGCAGGAAGGCGATGTCAGCGCCCTGGAAGCGGCGCTGGAGCGACTGGCTCCCCACACCGACTGGTTCGTGCTGGCGGGCAGCCTGCCCAAAGGGGTGTCCCCCGATTACTGTGGCCATCTGATCCGCCTGCTCAAGGCCAAGGGCAAGCAGGTGATCTTCGATTGCAGCGGCGCGGCGTTGAGCGAAGGGATCAAGGCGGCGCCGACCCTGGTCAAACCCAACCTGGAAGAGCTGAGCCAGTGGGCCGGTCGTCCCGTGAAGACCCTGAGCGAGCAGGCCGAGTGCGCCCGCGCGCTGCAGGCAAGCGGGATCCCCAACGTGGTGATCTCCAATGGTGCCGACGGCCTCATCTGGTTTGCACCGGATGCCACCTGGCAGGCGATTCCGCCGCGCATGGAGGTGGTCAGCACCGTGGGTGCCGGCGACTCCCTGGTGGCGGGCCTGGTCCATGGCATGAGCCTGGACTGGACGCCGGAGCAGACCCTGCGTCTGGCCACCGCCGTCTCGGCACTGGCGGTGAGCCAGGTCGCGGTCGGCTTCAACGATATCAATGTGCTCAAACCGTTACTCGAGCAGGTGCGCGTACAGCGTCTGGATGATCTGGCACCGACTCAACCCCAACCCCATTTGATGGCTAACTCAGGAGATGCCCAATGAAAGCAATTCTGGTTACGGCTTGCCCGGCGGGCATTGCCACCAGCTTTCTCGCTGCAAAACGGATAGAACAGCAGGCCAAACTGGCTGGCTGGGAGCTCACCCTCGACGTCGAGTCCAGCGTGCAGCCCCGTCAGGTTCCCTCGAAAGAGCAGATTGCCGCCGCCGACCTGGTGCTGGTCGTTGCCAGCGCACCGGTGGATCTGGCCGCCTATGACGGCAAGTCGCTCTATCGGGGCGACATGGATCTAGCGCTCCAGGATCCCGCTGCCCTGCTGGACGCCGCGCGAAGCGGTGCCAGCGTCTATCGCCATGAGGCGGCACCTGCCGTTGCCAAACCGGCCAGCGGTGCCAAGCGCATCGTGGCGGTGACGGCCTGCCCGACCGGGGTGGCCCACACCTTCATGTCGGCCGAGGCCCTGGAGACCATGGCCAAGCAGCTGGGTCACCAGATCCGCGTCGAAACCCAGGGCTCGGTCGGTGCCCAGAATGCCTTGACGGCGGACGAGATTGCCGCCGCCGATCTGGTGTTCCTCGCCACTGACATCGAGGTGGACATGGCGCGCTTTGACGGCAAGCCGGTCTATCGCACCAGCACGGGGGCTGCCCTGAAGAAAACCCGGGCCGAGCTCGATAAGGCCTGGACCGAGGCGAAGGTCTATCGCCACAGCGGCGCGGCTGCGGTCAAGAAAGAGGAAAAGGCGGGCCCCTACAAGCACCTGCTGACCGGTGTCTCCTTCATGCTGCCCATGGTGGTGGCGGGGGGCCTTATCATCGCGCTCTCCTTCATCTTCGGCATTGAAGCGTTCAAGGAAGAGGGGACGCTGGCCGCGGCCCTGATGAAGATAGGTGGCGGCTCCGCCTTCGCCCTGATGATCCCGGTGCTGGCAGGCTACATCGCCTACTCCATCGCCGACCGTCCGGGTCTGGCGCCCGGCATGATCGCCGGTATGCTGGCAAGCTCGCTCGGCGCCGGTTTCCTTGGCGGCATCGTCGGCGGCTTCCTCGCCGGTTACAGCGCCAAGTTCCTGAGCGACAAGGTGCGCCTGCCGGTCACCCTGGAAGCCCTCAAGCCCATCCTCATCATTCCGCTCTTTGCCAGCCTGTTCACCGGTCTGGTGATGATCTACGTGGTGGGTGGCCCGGTGGCGGGCATCATGAACGCCATGACCGAGTTCCTCAACAACATGGGCTCTGCCAACGCCGTGCTGCTGGGTGTCATCATCGGCGCCATGATGTGCTTCGACATGGGGGGCCCGGTCAACAAGGCGGCTTATGCCTTCGGTGTCGGCCTGCTCGCCTCCAAGACCTATGCCCCCATGGCAGCGGTCATGGCCGCCGGCATGGTGCCTGCACTGGGGATGGGGATCGCGACCTTCCTGGCCAGCAGAAAGTTCATCAAGGCGGAGCAGGAAGCGGGCAAGGCCTCCTTCGTGCTGGGTCTGTGTTTCATCTCCGAGGGGGCCATCCCGTTTGCCGCCAAGGATCCCATGCGCGTCATCCCGGCCTGCATGGTGGGCGGCGCCCTGACCGGTGCGCTCTCCATGCTGTTCGGCTGCGAGCTGGTGGCACCCCACGGTGGTCTGTTCGTGCTCTTCATCCCGAACGCCATCAGCCATGTGATGATGTACATCCTGGCGATCGCCGCCGGTTCTCTGGTGACCGGGGTGGCCTACGCCATGCTCAAGCGTGGCGAGGAGCAGGCCAAGCTGGCGACCGCCTGAGGACGTCACGGCGTGACACACTCTTAATGACAAGGCGGCCCTGGGGCCGCCTTTCTTGTTGAGGGGAGGGGCAACGTGGGATTTAAAAATCCCAGCCCGGCGGGGGCGGCGGATCGGCCGCCTCTGCGGCCTGCGCCTTGCGGCGGGCGGCCTCGACCCTGGCCTTGCGGCTGCGGCACAGGCGCATCACCTCCTGCTGCTGGGCAGGGGTCATGGCAAGCCAGTTGAAACGCTCCTCGCGACTTCGCAGGCATCCCTTGCAATACCCCTTGTTGTTCAGTTCGCAGACCCCGACACAGGGGCTCTGGAGCGGGAAGATTTCGAGCTGTTCCATCCATGACCTCTCACACCTTGTCACCTTGTTATAACCCAGAAGATCACGGCAGGAGAAATCCGTCGTCGGGGGCGTGAAGGCGTTTGCTTTCCCCGGGCAATTTTGGCATCTTCCCCGCCGTGCAAGACACTCGGTGTTATATGAGGACATATGAATAGACATGCGTACTGGTTGGCCGCCGCCGTGGTGGGGCTGGCCGGTTGTGCGGGCAACCCTGAACCGGTCAAGGTGCCCCAGAAGAAGGCTGAATCCGGATGTTTTCTGAACTGCGAGATCCCTGTGAATCTGGGCAAGCAGTATCTGGATGGTGCCCTGCCGGGGGATCTGGTGCGGGTAGAGCGGGTCAACAGCCGCGCCCGCGCCGATTACAGCAAGTTCGGTCCCCAGAGCCGGATGGTGATGGAACGCTCCGGCCGCATGGCGAACCGCTATGGGGAGCTCTACCGTCAGCTCTCACGCTGGGTCGCCAATGGGGGCAATCCCGCCCATATCACCCAGTACGGCATCAGCCTGGCGCAGCTTGGCGGTGCCGACCGCATGGGCAACGTGCTCTTCACCGGTTACTACTCGCCGGTGCTGGAGGTGCGCCATCGCCCGGACGCCCAGTACAAGTATCCCATCTATGCCATGCCCAACTGCGGCGGTCGCTGCCCGAGCCGGGCCGAGATCCACCGGGGGGCGCTGGCCAACCGGGGGCTGGAGCTGGGCTACAGCAAGTCCCTCATCGACAACTTCCTGATGGACGTGCAGGGTTCCGGCTTCGTTCACTACGGCGATGACGACCGGTTGCAGTACCTTGGTTACAGCGGCAAGAACGGCCACGGCTATGTCAGCATTGGCCGGGTGCTCATCGACCGTGGCGAAGTGCCCAAGGAGCAGATGTCCATGAAGGCCATCAAGGAGTGGGCCAATCGTCAGCCGGAAGAGAGCGTGAAGGAGCTGGTGGAGCAGAACCCCTCCTATGTCTTCTTCGAGCGCCGTCCCACCAATGACGTGGTGGGGGCCGCCGGCATTCCGCTCTTGCCCATGGCGGCGGTGGCTGCCGACAAGACCCTGCTGCCGATGGGCACCCCCATCCTCGCGGAAGTACCGCTGCTGGACAAAGCAGGCAACTGGACCGGCAAGCACCAGCTGCGCCTGCTGATTGCGCTGGATGTGGGGGGCGCGGTGAAGAAGGGCCACCTCGATCTCTACCACGGCATGGGGGAGAAAGCCGGTGTCGCGGCCGGTCATTACAAGCACTTTGGCCGGGTCTGGAAGCTGGGTCTGCACCACGGGCCGACTGCCGCCCCCTGGTTGTAACGCAAGAGGGTCATGGCCCCTCATTTCCCTCAAGAGACGGGACATTCCCATGAAAAAAGCCGCCGGAGCAATCCGGCGGCTTTTTGTTTGCGGGGCAGATCTGGCGACAAGGGCCGTCAGCCCTTTCGGATATCGAGCTTGATGGCGCCCACCGGCTGGCAGCAGCAGGGGAGGCACTCCCCCTGGGAGACAAAGGCGAGCGGGACGGCGGCGTAGTGCACCTTGCCCGCCAGCAGCGGGGTACGGCAGGCGCCGCAATAGCCGCTGCGGCACTGGAACTCCACATGATGACCGTGGCGCTCCAGGGTCTCCAGCACGCTTTCGCCGGGATGGGGGTGCAGCACACCGTCCAGGGTCTGTACCTGGGGGGCTTGCCCCTCCGGCGCCGTGGTGGCGGTATGCAGGGGGGCGTTCAGGGTGGCGGTGGCGTCACTCACGGACGTCTCTCTCCCGCATCATGGTCTGCCAGCAGAGGTCGCCTTGCATCACAGCTCGAAGTCACCCAGATCGTCGGCGTGCACTTCACTGTCGATCTGACCCACCAGATAGGAGCTTACTTCCACTTCCTGGGGCGCCACCTGCACGTTGTCGGAGGAGAGCCAGGTGTTGATCCAGGGGATGGGGTTCTGCTTGGTGCCGGCAAAGGCCGGTTGCAGGCCGACGGCCGCCATGCGCAGGTTGGTGATGTATTCCACGTACTGGCAGAGGATGTCCTTGTTCAGGCCGATCATGGAGCCGTCCTGGAACAGGTACTCGGCCCACTCCTTCTCCTGCAGGGCTGCTTCCTTGAACAGCTCGAAGCAGGCCTGCTCGCACTCGACGGCGATCTCCGCCATGTCGGGGTCGTCGTTGCCGCTGCGCATCAGGTTCAGCATGTGCTGGGTGCCGGTCAGGTGCAGCGCTTCGTCACGGGCGATCATCTTGATGATCTTGGCATTGCCCTCCATCAGCTCGCGCTCGGCGAAGGCGAAGGAGCAGGCGAAGCTCACGTAGAAGCGGATTGCTTCGAGGGCATTGACGCTCATCAGGCACAGGTAGAGCTTCTTCTTGAGCTCCCGCAGGCTGATGGTGACTTCGCGATCCCCGATCCGGTGGGTCCCCTCACCGTGCAGGTGATAGACGGAGGTGGCCTCGATGAGATCGTCATAGAAGTGGCTGATGGAGCCTGCGCGCTTCAAGATCTGCTCGTTGGTCACGATGTCGTCGAACACCTGGCCCGGGTTGTTGACGATGTTGCGGATGATGTGGGTGTAGGAGCGAGAGTGGATGGTCTCGGAGAAGGCCCAGGTCTCGATCCAGGTCTCCAGCTCCGGGATGGAAACCAGGGGCAGCAGGGCCACGTTGGGGCTGCGGCCCTGAATGGAATCCAGCAGGGTCTGGTACTTCAGGTTGGAGATGAAGATGTGCTGCTCGTGGGGCGGCAGAGCCTGGAAGTCGATGCGGTCGTGGGAGACGTCCACCTCTTCCGGGCGCCAGAAGAAGGAGAGCTGCTTCTCGATCAGCCGCTCGAAGATGTCGTGCTTTTGCTGATCATAACGGGCCACGTTGACCGACTGGCCGAAGAACATCGGCTCCTTGAGCTGATCGTTTTGGGTCTGGCAAAAAGTAGAGTAAGCCATGGTTCGAATGCCGTGAAATAGGGAAAACAGGAGGGCGGGAGCTTGATGCTCCCGCCCGGTTTATCAGTGCGTTTCGCGGTTAGATCTTGCAAGCCCCGCCAGCGCAGCCGTCATCTTGCAGATCGGTCTGGGTGTCGTCGGCACCATCACGGGTGTTGTGATAGTAGAGGGTCTTGAGACCGTATTTGTAGGCGGTCAGCAAGTCTTTGAGCAACTGCTTCATCGGCACCTTGTTGCCTTCGAAGCGGGCCGGGTCGTAGTTGGTGTTGGCGGAGATCGCTTGATCCACGAACTTCTGCATGATGCCGACCAGCTGCAGGTAACCGTCGACGCTCGGCTGTTTCCACAGCAGTTCGTACTGATCCTTCAGGCGGTGGTACTCCGGCACCACCTGCTTGAGGATGCCGTCCTTGGAGGCTTTCACCGACACCAGGCCGCGGGGCGGCTCGATGCCGTTGGTGGCGTTGGAGATTTGGCTGGAGGTCTCGCTCGGCATCAGGGCGGTCAGGGTGGAGTTGCGCAGACCCACGGTCTTGATCTCTTCGCGCAAGGTTTCCCAGTCCAGGTGCAGGGGTTCATTGCACAGGGTGTCCAGATCCTTTTTATAGGTATCGATGGGCAGGATACCCTGGGCATAGGTGGTCTCGTTGAAGGCCGGGCAGGGGCCGAACTCGCGGGCCAGTTGCACGGAGGCTTTCAGCAGGTAGTACTGGATCGCCTCGAAGGTGCGGTGGGTCAGGGCCAGACCGGAACCGTCGGAGTAGCGGGCACCGTTTTTCGCCAGGTAGTAGGCGTAGTTGATGACGCCGATCCCCAGGGTGCGGCGGTTCATGCTGCCCTTCTTGGCGGCCTTGAGCGGGTAGTCCTGATAGTCGAGCAGGGCGTCCAGAGCGCGCACGGCCAGCTCGGCCATCTCTTCCAGATCTTCCAGCTTCTCGATGGCGCCCAGGTTAAAGGCGGAGAGAGTGCACAGGGCAATCTCGCCGTCCTCGTCATCCACGTTGTTGAGCGGCTTGGTGGGCAGCGCAATCTCGAGGCAGAGGTTGGACTGGCGAACCGGTGCCACGGAGGGGTCGAACGGGCTGTGGGTGTTGCAGTGATCCACGTTCTGGATGTAGATGCGACCGGTACCGGCGCGCTCCTGCATCATCAGGGAGAAGAGATCCACCGCCTTCAGGGTCTTCTTGCGAATGGCCGGATCCTGCTCGTACTTGACGTAGAGCTCTTCAAACTTGTCCTGGTCCGCGAAGAAGGCGTCATAGAGGCCAGGTGCATCGGACGGGGAGAACAAGGTGATATCGCCGCCCTTGATGAGGCGCTGGTACATCAGCTTGTTGATCTGCACGCCGTAGTCCATGTGACGGACCCGGTTCTCTTCCACGCCGCGGTTGTTCTTCAGTACCAGCAGGCTCTCCACCTCGGTGTGCCACAGAGGGTAGAAGAGGGTGGCCGCGCCGCCGCGCACGCCGCCCTGGGAGCAGCACTTCACTGCAGTCTGGAAGTATTTGTAGAAGGGGATGCAGCCGGTGTGGAAGGCTTCGCCGCCACGGATGGGGCTGCCCAGACCACGGATGCGACCGGCGTTGATGCCGATGCCGGCGCGCTGGGAAACGTAACGCACGATGGCGCTGGCGGTGGCATTGATGGAATCCAGGCTGTCGTCACACTCGATCAGCACGCAGGAGCTGAACTGGCGGGTCGGGGTGCGCACGCCGCTCATGATCGGGGTCGGCAGGGAGATCTTGAAGGTCGAGACCGCATCATAGAAGCGCTTGATGTAGTCCAGACGGGTATCTTTCGGATACTTGGAGAAGAGGCAGGCCGCTACCAGGATGTAGAGGAACTGCGGGCTCTCGTAGATCTCGCCGGTGACGCGGTTCTGTACCAGGTATTTGCCTTCGAGTTGCTTGACCGCCGCGTAGGAGAAGTCCATGTCGCGCCAGTGATCGAGGTAGCCGTTCAGCTCCTCAAATTCCGCCTGGGTGTAGTCTTCCAGCAGGTGCTTGTCGTACTTGCCCATGTCCACCAGTCTGGCGACGTGCTGATACAGGTGGGGCGGCTCGAACTGGCCGTAGGCCTTCTTGCGCAGGTGGAAGATGGCCAGACGGGCAGCCATGTACTGGTAGTCCGGGCTTTGCTCGGAGATGAGGTCAGCAGCAGCCTTGATGATGGTCTCGTGGATGTCGGCGGTACGGATACCGTCATAGAACTGGATGTGGGACTTGAGCTCCACCTGGGAGACCGACACGTTGTCGAGCTTCTCTGCAGCCCAGTCGAGCACACGGTGAATTTTATCCAGATCGATGGGTTCTTTGTGTCCGTTACGCTTCGTCACAAACAAGTTCATTGGCTGATGACCCCTTTCATTGATACCTGCCGGTATCGGTTGATTCCCGAAAAGCCATCGCACAATGGCGCAACCCGGCTCCGTCTGTCGAGGGAAACTGGGTAGGGATTGTGCGATGAATCACAAGATGTAGTGTTATTTTTAATGCGAACTACAAGATAGTGAGGTCGATGCGGTAATGCAATCTGTGGATAACGCATTAGCTGTGGATAAATTGTGGGTGTCGGGACGGGAGTTAGTGGACGCTCACAGCGAACGGGTTTTCATCCGTCCGATCCGTCAAATGCAAGTCCGGCGATCGAAGATGGAAAATTAAAATAACTTTTTTTGCTTGCGAAAGCAGGGTGTTTTTACTAGCAAATCCGGCCTGCTCATCCCTTGTGCAGTCAGGGTCAAAAGGTGTCCTGTTGCGCCGTTCGGGGGGGTGCCAAGCCCTTAAAAAGAGGGATCGTCCGGGATCCCTCTGGTGTGCTGCGGGGGAGCTGCGCGTCGGGGCAGATGCCCACATGGCCATCGGGACAACATCAAAGTTGCCCCGCAGATCCACCTCTATCCTGATGCCTTGTCGCTCATGGGCAATGAACGTGTCAGCTCAGTTCGTAACGCAGCCAGTGGTGCAGGGCCTGCACGGTATCAAAGTGAAGGTCGGCGCCCCAGAGGGCCGGGTCCTCGTCATCATTGAGATAACCCCAGCCAGCCACCGCGGTACGCATGCCGGCATTGCGGCCAGCCTCGATGTCGCGCACGTGATCCCCCACATAGAGACACTGGCTCGCCGCGATGCCGAGCCGCTCGCAGGCAAAGAACATGGGGGCGGGGTCGGGCTTGCGCACCGGCAAGGTGTCGGCGCTCACCGTCACGCCGCAACTGGCGAGTTCAGGCAGGGCTGCCAGGAGCGGTTCGGTGAGAAAACCCGGCTTGTTGGTGACAATGCCCCAGGGCAGCTTTTTCTCGTCGAGCCACTCGATGAGATCCACCATGCCTTCATAGGGGCGGGTGCCGACGCAGAGGTTGGCGGCGTAGTAGTCGAGCAGGGCGGTGCGAAGGCGGGTGGCCCCCAGCTCCTCGAGCAGCTCGTCACCAAGACCGGCCCTGAGCAGCCCGAGGGCCCCGTGGGAGGTGGTCTGGCGGATGATGTCGTCAGAGAGCGGAGCAAAGCCTTCGCTTATCAGCACGTGATTGACGGCGGCGCCAAGGTCTGGGGCGGTGTCGAGCAGGGTGCCGTCCAGATCAAACAGCACGCAGCCAAGGGGCATCGGGTGAGGTGTGCTCATCAGCCTTGCTCCGGGCGCTCGAACGCCACCATGTAGTTGACGTCGACATTCTTGCCGAGCTTGAAGCTGTTGGAGAGCGGGGCGTAGTGAACGCCGCTCATGTCCCGCACCAGGAGGCCCGCCGCTCCCCCCATGCGACACAGTTCGGCGGGGGTGATGAACTTCTTGTGGTCGTGGGTACCCTTGGGGACCATCTTCAACAGGTACTCGGCCCCGAGGATCATCATCAGATAGGCTTTGGGGTTGCGGTTGATGGTGGAGACGAACACCTTGCCCCCCGGCCGTACCAGGGTGGCGATGGCGCGCAGCACCGAGGCCGGGTCCGGCACGTGCTCCAGCATCTCCATGCAGGTAACCACGTCATACTGGCCCGGCGCCTCATCGGCGTGGGCTTCGGCGGTGATCTGGCGGTACTCGAGTTCCACGCCCGCCTCGAGGGCATGGAGGCGGGCGACCCCGAGGGGCTCCTTGCCCATGTCGATGCCGGTGACCTTGGCCCCCCGGCGGGCCATGCTCTCGGAGAGGATGCCGCCACCGCAGCCGATGTCGAGCACGCGCTTGCCAAACAGGCCGCCGCTCTTGTCGGTGATCCAGTCAAGGCGCACCGGGTTGATTTGATGCAGCGGCTTGAATTCGCCCTCCATGTCCCACCAGCGGGAGGCGATGGCTTCAAATTTGGCGATTTCTGTCAGATCGACATTGGCATCACTATTCATGTTTTGATGATCCTGTGGCAAGGCGCGCAGCGGGCTGGGCGCGCGCAATCTATTGTCCTGGCGGGCATTATAACGGACCGACCTCGTCGCACCAGCCCGATGTGCTCATCGGATTTGTGGCTTAATGTATTTGGCTCAGTGTGTTACCATGTCGCGCTGTTTAAGCCAAAGAACAACTAATTAGGGATTAAGGCTTTCTATGAGCGATCTGGCCAGAGAGATCACGCCGGTCAACATCGAAGAAGAGCTCAAGAGTTCCTATCTGGATTACGCCATGAGCGTGATCGTAGGACGAGCTCTGCCGGATGTGCGTGATGGCTTGAAACCGGTTCACCGCCGCGTTCTGTATGCAATGAACGAGCTGGGGAACGACTGGAACAAGCCCTATAAAAAATCGGCCCGTGTGGTCGGTGACGTAATCGGTAAATATCACCCGCATGGCGACAGCGCCGTGTATGACACCATCGTCCGGATGGCGCAGGATTTCTCCATGCGCTACATGCTGGTCGACGGTCAGGGCAACTTCGGTTCGGTGGACGGCGACAACGCCGCGGCCATGCGTTACACCGAAGTGCGGATGGCGCGCATCTCCCACGAGCTGCTGGCCGATCTGGACAAAGAGACCGTGGACTGGGTGCCGAACTACGACGGTACCGAGATGATCCCGGCTGTCATGCCCACCAAGGTCCCAACCTTGCTGGTCAACGGCTCCTCCGGTATCGCGGTGGGCATGGCGACCAACATCCCGCCTCACAACCTCACCGAGATTGTCAACGGCTGCCTGGCGCTGATCGAAAACGGCGACCTCACCATTGACGAGCTGATGACCCATGTCACCGGCCCGGATTTCCCCACCGGCGGCATCATCAACGGTCGTTCCGGCATCGTGCAGGCGTACCGTACCGGTCGCGGCTCCGTCTATGTGCGGGCCAAGGCTGAAGTGGAGGTGGACGAGAAGACCAGTCGCGAGACCATCATCGTCCACGAGATCCCCTATCAGGTGAACAAGGCTCGCCTGATCGAGAAGATCGCCGAGCTGGTCAAAGAGAAGAAAATCGAGGGCATCAGCGCCCTGCGCGATGAGTCTGACAAAGACGGCATGCGCATCGTCATCGAGATCAAGCGCGGCGAGTCCGGCGAGATTGTGCTGAACAATCTCTACAAGCACACCCAGATGCAGACCACGTTCGGCATCAACATGGTGGCGCTGGACAACAACCAGCCCAAGGTGATGAACCTCAAAGAGATCCTGGATGCGTTCCTGCTGCACCGCCGTGAAGTGGTGACCCGCCGGACCGTGTTCGAACTGCGCAAGGCGCGGGATCGGGCGCACATCCTGGAAGGGTTGGCGGTGGCATTGGCCAACATCGACCCCATCATCGAGCTCATTCGCCACAGTGCGACCCCGGCGGATGCGAAAGCCGCCCTGGTAGCCAAGGGCTGGGAACTCGGCAACGTGGCCGCCATGCTGGAAAAAGCGGGCGACGACGCGGCTCGCCCCGAGTGGCTGGAGCCGGAGTTCGGCATCCGTGAAGGGCAGTACTTCCTGACCGAGATCCAGGCCCAGGCCATCCTTGACCTGCGTCTGCACAAGCTGACCGGCCTCGAGCACGAGAAGATCCTGGAAGAGTACCAGTCTCTTCTGGATCTCATCGCCGAGCTGTTGCACATCCTGGCAAGCCCCGAGCGCCTGATGGAAGTGATCCGTGACGAACTGCTGGCCGTGCGCGAGCAGTACGGCGACGAGCGTCGCACCGAGATCAGCATGTCCAGTGCCGAGATCAACATCGAAGATCTGATCACCCCGGAAGACGTGGTCGTTACCTTGTCTCACCAGGGCTATGTGAAGTATCAGCCGCTCTCCGACTACGAGGCCCAGCGCCGCGGTGGTCGTGGCAAGTCGGCCACCCGGATCAAGGAAGAGGACTTTGTGGAGCGTCTGCTGGTGGCCAACACCCACGACACCATTCTGTGCTTCTCCACCCGTGGCAAGGTCTACTGGCTCAAGGTGTATCAATTGCCGGAGGCGTCCCGTGGCGCCCGCGGTCGTCCGATCATCAACCTGCTACCGCTGGATGAGGGTGAGCGCATCACCGCCATCCTGCCGGTGAAAGAATATGACGCCGACAAGTATGTGTTCTTCGCCACCGCCAACGGCACCGTGAAGAAGACCAGCCTGTCCGACTTCAGCCGTCCGCTCTCCTCCGGTATCCGTGCCATCAATCTCAAAGAGGGTGATGAGCTGATCGGGGTGGACATCACCGATGGCAGCAACGAGATCATGCTGTTCTCCGATGCGGGCAAGGTGGTTCGCTTCGCGGAAGGCAGCGGTCGTGCCGATGCCGATGCCACTGACGAGGTCGACACCGATGACGACGCCAGCAACGACGATGACGGCAGCGACAACGGCGAAGGCACCGAAAGCAAGGGCACCTTCAAGGGCGTACGTCCCATGGGTCGTACCGCTGCTGGCGTGCGCGGCATCAAGCTGGGCGCCGGTGACAAGGTGGTCTCCCTCATCGTGCCCCGTGGTGATGGTGCCATCCTCACCGCCACCGAGAACGGCTACGGCAAGCGTACCGCGTTGGACGAGTACCCGACCAAGAGCCGTGGTACCCAGGGCGTCATCTCCATCAAGGTGGATGAGCGCAACGGCAAGGTGATCGATGCGATCCAGGTCGAAGATACCGACCAGATCATGCTGATCACCAACGGCGGTACCCTGGTTCGTACCCGGGTGTCCGAGGTGAGCGTCATCGGCCGCAACACCGGCGGTGTGCGTCTGATCCGTACCGGTGAAGACGAGACCGTAGTCGGTCTGCAGCGCGTTGCCGAGAGCGACGAAGAGGAAACCGAGGCCCTGGCTGTTGAAGGGGAGGTGTCTGAAGGCACCGACACCGCAGCGGACGCTGGCGCCGTCGATACCGGGGAGGCGGGCGACGAGTAATCGTCCCCCTTTGTCCGGTGCAAAAGAGCGACCTTGATGGTCGCTCTTTTTTTGTCCGCCTCACCGCAGGCTCTCCCCGTCCCTGTGCTTGCCCTGGCGCCCTCTTTTCTGCTGCCAGGCTCCGTCTGCCGTGCATGCAGCCCTGCCTGCCACGGCGTCATCTTCCTGATATGCAGGGTTGGTCCCATCGCATCAACACGATTCCTTCACTCGGCTGTCATGGCCCTGTCATGACGGCCAGCCATGCTGCCTGCGTTGAATGAGGCCACCACAGAGGCAGGCATCGCTTGCCAGGAGCACTGTTATGACGAGCTGGGTAATGTGGGAAATCTGGTGGAGCCGGATGTGGGGAGGGCAGGAGAAGGCGCGCCTTAGGGTGGATGAGGAGGAGGTGGCGCACGAGCCATCACGCCTGCCTGCGGAGCTGATTGCACAGCGCCACCCAGCGGGGAGCTGCCCGCCGAGACCACGGGGCTGACGGTGCTCAGAACAGACGCAACTGCTCGCCCGGGCGGATGAAGGCGGCTGTATTGAGTGCTATATGGCGCTTGCCCAGTTGCAGCCGCCTGCTGATCAGGCGAAAGCGCTGGGCGAGCAGGTCGGCAAACAGTCCTTCACCTCGCATGCGGCTGCCAAAGGTGGCGCTGTTGAGTGAGCCACCCCGGCTTGCCCGCAGCTGGTTGAGGATCGCCTCTTTCTGGCCGGGATAGTGCGTATCGAGCCAGTCGCAAAAGAGGGTGGTGAGCTCGTGGGGCAATCGCAGCAAGATGTAATCCGCACCGCCCGCCCCGGCGTCGACGGCGGCCTTGATGATCTGTTCCAGTTCAGGCTCGTTGAGCCTGGGGATCATGGGGGCGGCGAGCACGCCGACCGGCACACCGGCCTTGGCCAGTCGTTCGATCACCTTGATCCGCCCAACCCCCGTGCTGGCCCTGGGCTCCAACTGTCGCCTCAGCGTCTCATTGAGGGTGGTGACCGACACCATCACCTGGCATAACCCTTCTCGGGCCAGCTCGGTCAGCAGATCGAGGTCGCGCAGGATCATGGCGCTCTTGGTGATGAGCCCTACCGGATGGCGATGAGCCAGCATCACCGTCAGGAGTTCACGAGTCAGGCGATAGTGGTGCTCGATGGGTTGATAGGGATCGGTATTGGCCCCCAGCACGATGGTTTGTGGCTGATAGGCTGGTTTGGCAAACTCCCGTCGCAGCAGCTCGGCAGCATTGATTTTGGCAAACAGCTTGCGCTCGAAATCCAGCCCGGGGGAGAGCTCAAGGTAGGCGTGGCTGGGTCTGGCATAGCAGTAGATGCAGCCATGCTCGCACCCCTGATAGGGATTGATGGAGCGACCGAAGGGAAGATCCGGCGAATCGTTGTAGCTGATGATGCTGCGGGCGCTGATCTCCGTCACCTCGGTGCGGGGAGCGCTGGCGGCAAATGCCGCGTCCCAGTCGCTCTGACTCCAGCCGTCGTCAACTGGTTCGATTTGCGGGCCGCTGAAGCGGTGCTCGACATTGTGGTTCGCGCCTCGTCCTGCCATCACATCACCAATGCACTGTTTATATATACAGTTATTTTGCTGTGTAGCCCCTCAAACTGCAAGTTCGCAAAGAGCGACCCCATGAAAGAGGGTGAACCCAGGTGATCTCCTGCTTGATCTGTTGCTACATTTCGTTTACATAGACGAAATGCGAACCAGATCACGGAAAATGTCATGCAACCTACTATCGCCCGCTGGCTCTTCATCGCCCTCATTGCGCTGGTCATCTGGCGTCTGATCCCGCTCTCCACCGATCAGGAGCTGGCGGCGGCCAACCGCGCCTGGCGGACAGGGCACTTTGATGAGGCGACCCGGATCTGGTCGCCGCTGGCGGATCAGGGCCAGCCACGGGCACAGGCGCTGATGGGTTGGAGCCATGAAGTGGGGCAGGGGAGCGAGCAGGATATGGATCGCGCCATCCGACTCTATCGTCAGGCTGCGCAGGCTGGGGACGCTTTCGGCCAGTATCGGCTGGGAGAGGTCTATCTGCGCGGGGCCGGGGTGAAGCGGGATCTGCACGAGGCGTTTCGCTGGATGCAGCTGGCAGCCAGGAACGGTGATGTGCCCGCCATGCTGAAGGTGGGCATCCTGCACCTGATGGGGGTCAACGGGCGGGTTGAACTGGCCGAGGCGAAGCAGTGGCTCTATCAGGCCTCGCAAAAGGGCAACAAGATGGCACTCCAGGTATTGCAGGAGATGGCGCTGGCCGAGGAGGGACGCAGCGCCTTCGATTTCAATGGCCACTCTTTTCTGAACGCCGGTTAGGGATCAACGGCTGGCGATGACTTTGCCGGGCGTCACGTCCGTGACATAGAGGGTACTGCGCTCGGCACTGTGGACGATGCTGCATACCTCCCGCTTGCAGCCATCGCCCAGGATCACCAGCTCACCGATATGGACGGGACAGTGAGTCGTGAGAAGGTGATCCGGATGAACCAGCTTTTCTGCATGCTCAGGAAATGAAATGTCGTAGGTGTACATCATGCTCTCCTTGCTTTGGCTGACGCCTCAATCTGGTACAGGGTATGGCAGCAGAAGGGCGCCCTCGCAAGTAGGACAGGTTGACACCCGCGCTTAGGCGGTATGCAAAATCGCCAAGACAGCTTGTCTGGGTTGTCGCGTCTGATACAATCCCCCGCTGTACCTCTCAATGGATGGCCTTGCACACGCCATATGGTGTGCCACTGCCGTGTACCAACCGTATTGTGAACGGTGAAACTCGGGAGTGAACAGCTGGACATGAAAGGGTTTCTCCAACCTGCATGTGGCCTTTGGTAGGGGTCACCACTGTATAAGGAAACACCTAATGCCAATCATTACTCTGCCTGACGGCAGCCAACGTCAATTTGCCCACGCCGTTTCCGTCATGGATGTGGCCGCGGACATCGGTCCCGGTCTTGCCAAGGCGTGCATTGCCGGTCGGGTAAACGGTGAACTGGTGGATGCCTGCGAGCTGATCGAAGCCGATGCCTCCCTGGCCATCATCACCGCCAAAGACGAAGAAGGTCTGGACATTCTGCGCCACTCCTGTGCTCACCTGCTGGGTCATGCCATCAAGCAACTCTGGCCCCAGACCAAGATGGCCATCGGTCCCGTCATCGACAACGGTTTCTACTACGACATCGATCTCGACCGCACCCTGACCGACGAAGATCTGGCTGCCCTGGAAGAGCGCATGCTGGCGCTGGCCGCCAAGGATTACGACGTCATCAAGAAGAAGGTCTCCTGGCAGGAAGCGCGCGACGTGTTCGAAGCCCGTGGCGAGACCTACAAGGTCGAGATCCTGGATCAGAACATTGCCCGTGATGACCAGCCCGGTCTTTATCATCACGAAGAGTACATCGACATGTGTCGCGGCCCGCACGTGCCCAACATGCGTCATTGCCACCATTTCAAGTTGCAGAAGATGTCCGGCGCCTACTGGCGCGGCGACTCCAACAACAAGATGCTGCAGCGCATCTACGGCACCGCCTGGGCCGACAAGAAGCAGCTCAAGGCCTATTTGCAGCGTCTGGAAGAGGCCGCCAAGCGCGACCACCGCAAGATAGGCAAGCAGCTCGACCTGTACCACATGCAGGAAGAAGCGCCGGGCATGGTGTTCTGGCACAACGATGGTTGGACCATTTTCCGCGAGTTGGAAACCTTCATCCGTGGCAAGCTCAAAGAGTACGACTATCAGGAAGTGAAAGGCCCCTTCATGATGGATCGCGTGCTGTGGGAGCGTTCAGGTCACTGGGAGAAATACGCCCAGGCCATGTTCACCACCCAGTCCGAAAACCGCGAGTACGCCATCAAGCCGATGAACTGCCCGGGTCACGTGCAGATTTTCAACCAGGGTCTGAAATCCTACCGCGATCTGCCGTTGCGCATGGCCGAGTTCGGCTCCTGCCACCGCAACGAGCCGTCAGGCTCCCTGCACGGCCTGATGCGGGTACGGGGTTTCACCCAGGATGACGCCCACATCTTCTGTACCGAAGAGCAGATCATGGAAGAGGTGTCTGCGTGCATCCGCATGGTCTATGACGTCTACGGCACCTTCGGTTTCGAAAACATCGTGGTCAAGCTCTCGACCCGTCCGGAGCAGCGTATCGGCTCTGATGAAGCCTGGGATCGTGCCGAGGCCGCGCTGGCCGAGGCGCTGGAACTCAACGGCCTGAAGTACGACCTGCAACCGGGCGAGGGGGCTTTCTACGGTCCCAAGATCGAGTTCACCCTGCACGATTGCCTTGATCGTGCCTGGCAGTGTGGTACCGTGCAGCTCGACTTTGCCCTGCCGGGCCGTCTTGGCGCCACCTATGTGGGCGAAGACAACGAGCGCCACATCCCCGTGATGATCCACCGCGCCATTCTGGGCTCGCTGGAGCGCTTCATCGGGATCCTGACGGAAGAGTACGCCGGTCTGTTCCCGACCTGGCTGGCTCCGACCCAGGCCGTGGTCATGAATATCACGGATAACCAGGCCGATTATGCTGTGAAAGTTGCCAAGGCATTGAATGATGCGGGCCTTCGCGCAAAAGCGGACTTGAGAAATGAGAAGATTGGCTTTAAAATCCGCGAGCATACTTTGAAGCGAGTACCCTTCATGCTGGTCTGCGGCGACAAAGAAGTAGAAGCCGGCAAGATTGCAGTGCGTACTCGTAAAGGGGCTGACCTGGGCTCTTATCCTGTTGAAGAGCTGATTGCTCTGTTGACCCAGGAAGTTCAGACCCGCGGACAAAAGAAAGTGGAGGAATAAGCTATAAAAGGCGGAAAAAAACTGGGCAAGCAACCGCAAGCCCGCGCTCACCGGATCAATGAAGAGATCCGTCTGAAAGAAGTTCGTCTGACTGGTCTGGATGGTGAAGCCATTGGCATCACCTCCATTCAGGATGCGCTGAACTTGGCCCTTGAGGCTGGAGTGGATCTGGTCGAGATCAGTCCGAACGCTGAGCCGCCCGTTTGCCGGATCATGGATTACGGCAAATTCCTCTACGAAAAGAGCAAGACCACCAAAGAACAGAAGAAAAAGCAGAAAGTCGTCCAGGTCAAGGAAATCAAATTCCGTCCTGGCACAGACGAAGGCGACTATCAGGTAAAACTACGCAACCTGGTTCGCTTTCTGGAAGACGGGGACAAGGCAAAGGTCACTCTGCGCTTCCGTGGTCGTGAAATGGCCCACCAGGATCTTGGTATCAAGGTTCTCGAGCGCGTCAAGAACGATCTGGAAGAGCTGGCTGTAGTCGAATCGTTCCCGAAAGTCGAAGGCCGTCAAGCTGTGATGGTCCTCGCACCCAAGAAGAAATCTTAAGGCCCACAAGAAATTGACTCATGGGGCTGGCCCCATGAGTCGGTTCGCCTTGCGATTTTGTTGTCACTCACAATGCGGAGTATGAAATGCCGAAGATGAAAACCAACCGGGGCGCCGCAAAGCGCTTCAAGAAGACTGGCTCAGGTCGCTTCAAGTGCAAGCACAACCACCTGCGTCACATCCTGACCAAGAAGAGCAGCAAGCGTAAGCGTCAGCTGGGACCGAAGTTCTTTGTTTCCGCTGCCGACCACAAACGTGTTGTCGCTTGTCTGCCGTACGCATAAGGGGGGATGTGAAAAATGCCAAGAGTTAAACGTGGTGTGACCGCTCGCGCTCGTCACAAGAAAGTAATGAAAGCCGCCAAGGGTTACTACGGCGCCCGTTCCCGTGTCTACCGCGTAGCGGTACAAGCGGTAACCAAAGCTGGTCAGTATGCCTACCGTGACCGTCGCCAGAAGAAGCGTCAGTTCCGTCAACTGTGGATTGCACGTATCAACGCTGCAGCCCGTCAGAACGGCCTGTCCTACAGCCGTCTGATCGACGGTCTGAAGAAGGCTTCCATCGAGATCGATCGCAAGATCCTGTCCGATATCGCCGTTCACGACAAGCTGGCTTTCACCGCCCTGGTTGAAAAAGCTAAAGCAGCTCTGGTCTAATCCAGCTCTGTTATAAAAATAAAGGAGGCTCAGGCCTCCTTTTTTGTATCTGTAAAGTGATGATTTAATTGAAATTTATTTTTTGTGTCCACCATATGTCCACAGCTTTAGGGAAAGTGCGAACAAGTATCCCACGAACAAAAAATGAAAATTTTAGTCATTTAATATCAATGGGTTACCATTAAATGCTCTCGTGCCATATGACTTATTCGCACCTTCCTTAGGGGACAAACAACGATTCATTTTGTGTGGGCAGCTGAATAGCCAGATAGAGATCTTCTACGGGCCACGTAATTCTCTCTCGTGTAAGTACCTTCAAGTTGGGAGTCAGTCATGACTGCTGCAAGGCTGGTCTCTGATGTTGCCGCCGCAGCCATCGGACGTTGGCCCGACCTGCTGACCGCTGTCGGTATCGACACCCCGTTCAGTGGTAAGCATGGGCCTTGCCCTGCCTGTGGCGGTAAAGATCGGTTCAGATTCGACAACAAAGGTGAGCGTGGCACTTGGATTTGCAACCAGTGCGGTGCTGGGGATGGGCTTGGTCTGGTGGGCAAAGTGACCGGCAAGCTGCCAAAGGAGGTCGCCGAGTTGTTGGCCCCGTTGGTGGGGCTGTCTGCTGGTGGCCTTGATCCTGCCGAGCGGGAGCGCATCCACCAGCAACAGCAAGCTAGAGCCGAGGCTGAGGCCAAGCGGAACGAACAGCAACGGCAGAAAGCCGCTCGTCGTGCCGTAGCCATTCTGCGCGAGTGTGAGCCGGGGCCGTCCCCCTATCTGACCGCCAAGGCACTTGGCAGCATGTCTGCGCTGATTAACCGGTATGTGATCGCCGTGGGGACGCTGACTTTCCCGGCCGGTTCGCTGGTGGTGCCGCTGACCGATGAGAAGGGCGAGTTGGTGAACGTTCAGCTCATTGATGATCGGGGTAGCAAAAGCTATCTGGCAGGTGGACGCAAGGCTGGTGCTTTCCACCGCATTGAGGGTGGGGAGCTGGTGGCTGTCGTAGAGGGGGTCGCCACCGGGCTATCTGTTCACTTGGCTACTGGGGCTACCGTTTATTGCGCGATGGATGCCGGTAATCTGCTGGCCGTGGCCAAGATAGCTAGACTCCTTCACCCGAACGCCCAGATCCTGCTTTGTGGCGACAACGACACCACCACACCGGGCAATCCCGGTAAGACCAAGGCCGAACAGGCCGCCGCAGCTGTGGGAGCGCTGATGGCCCTACCGCCTGAGTTTTCAGGAGATTGGAACGACTACCACCAAGCCATTGGGCTGGATGAGACAAGACAAGCAATCATGACCTTGGTCAACCCTGATGAAGGCCAGAGGGTCGACACAACAACATCCACCAGCCATCCCAACGACGCCAGCCAGAGAGAGGGGGCTGAGGTGATCCCCCTTCCCCCTGAACCGAAGGCCACCAGCCCGGAACGCGAGCAGGGTCTACCTCATGGCTTCGAGATCAGGGGGGATCGCCTCTGTGTCTGGGAGCTGGTGGGCCGGGGCGAGGGTGCCCGGCAAGAGCTGGTGCCTATATCCAGCCCGATCTGGGTACTGGCCGAGACCGCCGATGAGCATGGGGGCGGCTATGGCCGGTTGCTGGAGTGGCAGGACAGCGCCGGGCGGGTGCGCCAGTGGGCGATGCCGATACGCTCCCTGGTGCCGCGCAACGGTGACGAGGTATTCGCCGCTCTGTTAGATGCGGGTTTGCCGTTCGTCGAACTGGGTCACAAGCGCAAGCTGAGCGCCTACCTTATGGCCTGCCAGCCTAAGCGGCGGATCACCTGTGTGGAGCGCACCGGCTGGCATGGCTATGCCTACGTGCTACCGCAAGGTGCTATCGGGCTAGACGTCGAGGGGGTGATCCTGCAAACCACGGGCTACTCCGCCAGCGACTTTACCGAGCGCGGCACCCTGGCTGAGTGGCAACAGGGGATTGCCTCGCTGGCCGTGGGTAACTCCCGCCTCTGCTTTGCCCTGTCGTTGGCCTTTGCTGCGCCGCTGCTGGCGCTGGTCGGCATGGAAGGCGGTGGCTTTCACCTAAAGGGTGAGAGCACCGACGGCAAGACCACCATCATGAAGGTCGCCGCTAGTGTTTACGGCAACCCGGATCGCTACAGCCAGACATGGCGGGCGACCGGCAATGCCATCGAAGGGATCGCCAGTCGCCGTAATGACGCACTGCTTTGCCTGGACGAGTTGGGAGAACTGGACGGCCGTGAGGCAGGGCAGGTGGCCTATATGCTGGCGAATGGGCAGGGCAAGGGCCGCAGCAAGCAGGATGGGGAGCTACGGGAGCGCAAGGCGTGGCGGCTGCTGTTCCTCTCCACTGGGGAACTGAGCCTTGAAGATCATGCGTCCGAGTCAGGCAAGAAAACCCAGGCGGGTATGGAGGTGCGCACCATCCAGATCCCGAGCGATACCGGCCACCACGGCGCATTTGAATGGCTGCATGGCGTGGTTGATGGGCGCACCTTTGCCGACACCCTCAAGGCCAACGCAGAGCGTCAGCACGGCACCGCCTTTCGGGCGCTGGTGGCTGGGCTGGCTGCCGACATGGAGCAGCACCGCGAGCACCTGAGAAGTGAGATCCAGCGCTTTGCCGCCGAGCTGACCCCGAAGGGGGCGGGCAACCAGGTTGGCCGAGCCATTAACAGATTCGCGCTGGTGGCCGCAGCCGGAGCGCTGGCAACCCGGCTAGGCGTCACGGGCTGGCCCGAGGGAGAGGCGAGCAGGGCGGTGCGGATCTGCCTCAAGGCGTGGCTAGCCGAGCGGGGCCACCTGGGCAACAAGGAGGATGCTGCCACCCTGGAGCAGGTACGCAGGTTCGTCACGGCCCACCAGTACACCCGCTTTGCCGACTGGTTCGACACCAACCACCGCCCGGCCAACATGGTCGGCTATCGCCGAATGGAAGCGGAGGGGGTGAGCTTCTATGTGCTGCCACCCGGCTGGGCCGAGATCACCAAGGGGCGCGACCCCAAGCGAGCGGCGCGGCTGTGCCTTGAGGCGGGTTATCTGCTGACAGGCAAGGACAAGAAGCGGTTACAGCGCCAAGCAAGGCTGCCCGGCATGGGGACGAAGGGATGGGTCTACCTGCTGAGCGAGCGGGTATTGGCCGACGAGGCGGAAGGGCCGGAGGACTAAGGACGCCAGCCAGAAGGAAGCAGAGGGTCGCTATGTGTGGCCCTTTGCTTTTCTGCCTCATGCGCGTGTGAAGAACAAGATAAAAGTGGTGGATACAGTGGGTACAAGACTACCGAATGGGCCTGTAAGCCTTATGTCGCAAGGGATGGATCTGTACCGGTAATCCCCCCGAAAAACTGAGGTGCTCATAAGTAGAATTTTCTCGTATCTTGAACGCAGGAGGTTCTACATGAAAACATCACGCTTTAGCGATGCACAGATCATCGCCATCCTCAAGCAGGCCGAGTCTGGTTCACCCGTCCCTGAGCTCTGCCGTGAGCATGGCATCAGCTCCGCCACCTTCTACAAGTGGCGCTCCAAATTCGGTGGCATGGATGCCTCTCTCATGGCGCGCCTCAAAGAGCTGGAAGAGGAAAATCGTCGCCTTAAGAAGATGTATGCCGAGGAGCGCCTAAAGGCTGAGATCATCTCCGAGGCGATGGCAAAAAAGTGGTGACGCCATCTGCCCGCAGGGAGATGGCGACCAAGGCTGTGGCTCATTACGCCATTTCTATCCGTCTGGCTTGCCAGGTGTTCAAGGTGAGCGAGGGTTGCTACCGTTATCAGCCCGTGCTGGCTGATGAAAACCAGGAGATTGCCGACTGGCTGCTGCGCCTCACCGCCAACCAGCGCAACTGGGGTTTCGGACTGTGCTTCCTGTACCTGCGTAACGTCAAAGGCTTTGGCTGGAACCACAAGCGGGTCTACCGGATCTATCGGGCGCTAGAGCTCAATCTGCGGATAAAACCCAAGAAGCGGCTAGTGCGGGCCAAGCCGGAGCCGTTGGCAGTCCCTGACCAACCGAATCACTGTTGGTCGATGGACTTTATGCATGACCAGCTCAGCGATGGTCGTTCGGTGC